>JAMCQN010000136.1 GCA_023382055.1 Chloroflexota bacterium | reverse complement strand
CGCAACACGCGTATAGAATGCTCGGATCGTTTCATGGAAACAGCTACAGGTTTACACAATTTGCGAATCCGCCACCGCAAGCGTGCAGTACGACGGTGAGCGAAAACTTTATTTCTTATAACGTCTAATGAAGGATAGAGATTGGAGATTAGAGATTAGAGATTAGAGATTGGAGATTGGAGATTGGAAATTGGTGATGAGAGACTGGAGATTGGTGAATCGCGGCAGGAAATCTGAGATTGAAGATCGTGTACAGCAATTACTCATCTCACATCCCCGATCACTCATTTCCAATCTCCAATCTCCAATCTCCAATCCCTATTCTCTATTCTCTATTCTCTAATCTCTCATATTGACTCATGATCGATCTCGAACTGCACTCCCACACCCACTACTCCAGAGACAGCCTGAACCGGCTGGCCGATATCGTGCGCACCTGCCGCAGGGTGGGCATCGACCGCATCGCCATCACCGATCACAACGAGATCGCCGGCGCGCTGAAGGCGCGCGCGTACGCGCCCGACCTGGTCATCGTCGGCGAGGAAGTGAAGACGACGCGCGGCGAGTTGCTGTGCCTGTTCATCACGGAGATGATTCCGCGCGGCACGACGCCGGACGAAGCCATCGAGCGTGTCCATGCGCAGGGCGGCATCGTCGGCGCGCCGCACCCGCTCGATCCACTCCGCGCCGGTCTGGGGCGCGACGTCGTACTGCGCCTGAAGGACCGCCTGGACTTCGTTGAAGTGTACAACGCGCGCACCCTGGACGGCCGGAAAAACGAGCAGGCCGCAGCACTGGCAGCCGAGCTGGGGTTGCCGGCGTCGGTAGGAAGCGATGCGCACCTGCTGCGCGAGATCGGCGGATGCCGCGTCAGGATGCGCGACTACCACTCGCCGCAGGACTTCCTGGCGGCGCTACGCGAGGCCACGTTGATTACCCGCAACAGTTCACCGCTGGCGCGGGTGGGGTCGCGCTGGGCGGCCATCGCACACGAATTCGGCATCGACAGAGAACATAACGATTAAGAAGTCTGACTTCTGCCAGAAGTCAGACTTCTCATTAACTACCCCACGGCGCAACGGATCAGAACCGCTGGTGTTTATTACGGTATTACTTGGTCAATTGTTTGCCAGAGTCAATAATTGTGCCTGGATGCACCGTCATCATTATCCCGATAACCTACTCTAACTACAGGAGACAATAAGTGGAGCAAAACAATCATCGTGAGGCACACCAGCGCGTTGTGATAACCGGCATGGGTCTGGTCAGTCCGTTAGGGCCTACGGTGCAATCCTCATGGGAGGGGCTCATCAGCGGCAAATCCGGCTGCGACCGCATCACGCTGTTTGACACAGCGAATATCGACATCAAAATCGCCTGCGAGGTGAAAGGGTTCGACCCCATCACTCACTTCAGCCCGCGCGATGCGCGCCGGCTGGATCGTTGCGCGCAGTTCGCCATCGTCGCCGCACGCCAGGCGCTGGCGGACGCCAACTATGCCATCGACGATGAGAACACCTACGACACCGCTATCGTGCTGGGCAGCGGCATCGGCGGCGTTAGCACGCTCACGAGCGAGCACGCGGTCATGATCCAGAAAGGCCCCAACCGCGTCAGCCCGTTCGCCGTGCCCATGATGCTGCCCGACACGGCCACCGGTCAGGTTGCCATCCACTTCAAGATCAAAGGCCCCAACTTCTGCGTCGTTTCCGCCTGCGCCAGCGGCACGAATGCTATCGGCGAGGCGTTTGAACTGATTCGCGCCGGGCGAGCCAGCACCGTGCTCACAGGCGGCACCGAAGCGCCGATCAATGCGTTCGCCATCGCCGCGTTCAACAACATGGGCGCGCTGTCTAACTACAACGACGATCCGGAACATGCCTGCCGCCCGTTTGACGCCACGCGCAATGGGTTTATCACCGGTGAAGGCGCCGGTGTGCTGGTGCTGGAATCTCTGGAACATGCCCGGGCGCGCGGCGCGCACATTTATGCCGAGGTGATCGGTTATGGCGTCACCGCCGACGCCTATCACATCACTGCGCCGGATATCGCGGGCCCGGCCATGGCCATGCGCTTCGCGCTGAAACAGGCCGGCGTCGGCGATCGTATTGAGCGTATCGACTACCTCAACGCGCACGGCACCAGCACCACCCTGAACGACGCCAACGAGACCAAGGCTATCAAGTCCGTCTTTGGCGAAGCCGCTTACGACCTGACTATCAGCTCGACCAAGTCGATGTCGGGGCATTTACTGGGGGCGGCCGGCGCGTTTGAAGCCATCACCTGCGTGAAGGCCATCAACGAGAGCATCGTCCCGCCCACGACCAACTATACGCATCCCGATCCGGAGTGCGACCTGAACTACACCCCCAACGTGGCCGTACAAAAGCCGGTGCGCGCGGCGATGTCCAACTCGTTCGGTTTTGGCGGGCACAATGCGTGCATTGTCATCTCGGAGTTCAAAGAATAGGCATGAGATACGCCCATATCGTCGGATGGGGGAAGTCTGCGCCTGAACGTATCTTGACGAACGAAGATATATCCACATTCGTCGATACGTCGGACACCTGGATACGCGAACGCTCCGGCATCGGCCAGCGCCATCTGGCCGGGTCCCGGGATAGCACCGCCTCGCTTGCCATCGCAGCCGCACTGGAAGCGCTCGATGTGGCGAACATCAGCCCCTCGCAGGTCGGGCTGATCATCGTGGCGACATCGACGCCCGATTATGCCTTCCCGTCCACAGCCTGTCAGGTGCAGGATGCCCTGGGCGCTGATTCCGCCGGCGCATTCGACCTCAGCGCCGCCTGCTCCGGTTTCGTCTATGGGCTGAGCATGGCATCCGACGCGATCAAAGCGGGCAGCATCGAGTATGCCCTGGTGATCGGGGCCGAGGTGATGACGCGCGTGCTGGATTGGAAAGACCGCGGCACCTGCGTCCTGTTCGGCGACGGCGCAGGCGCGGTGGTGCTGCAAAGCAGCGACCAGCCCGGCGGGGTGCTCTCTACGATCCTGCGCGCAGACGGTTCCGGCGGCGACATGCTGTTTATCCGCAATAACTACCGCGAGCAACCCGCCAATATCGCCGAATACGACGGCGCCAGCGCGGGGGCCCTGCCGAAGATCGAGGATGGCAAGAATATCGCGCCGGGGTATATGTATATGAACGGGCGCGAGGTGTTCCGCTTCGGCGTGCGCATCCTGGCAGGCGCAACCCGCGAGATCATTGCGAAATCGGGCTGGGAGGTCGATCAGATCGATTTGCTGATCCCGCACCAGGCCAACATCCGCATCCTGGAGTCCGCCTCCAAGTCGTTAGCGCTGCCCATGGAGCGCTTCTATCACAACATCGAACACTACGGCAACACCAGCGCAGCCTCCATCCCGATGGCCATCTGCGACGCGGTCGCGAGCGGCCGGCTGCGCCCCAACCACAAGGTCGTCATGGTGGGCTTTGGCGGCGGGCTGACCTGGGCGGCCGCCGCGCTCGAATGGGGCACGCCGCGCGTGCTCAACCGCGCCAATCGCACGATGAACCGCGTGAGACTGGGTCTGGCGAATGTGCGCTCGCGCGCCCGCCGCGTGCTGCGCCGGGTCGAAGATCGCGTATTCGGCGCTATCGATGTATCCGCCGAACCGCTGGCGGCGCCATCGCCCAACGGCAGGAACGGCGCGGTCACCGAAGCAGAACCGGAAGTCAGACGGTAAGAATCAAACGCCGAAAACGCCGAAAACGCCGAAAACGCCGAAAATGCCGCTATGCCGTTTGACGTTTGACGTTTGACGTTTGACCGCTGACGTTCTAATCTTGCACCAACACACGGGGGTATAATCCGGCTTTATGCCTACGTATCAATATGCCTGCCCTGATTGTGGTTATAAATTCGAGCAAAAGCAGAAATTTACCGATGATCCGGTGAAGAAATGCCCGCGCTGCGAAAAACGCCACGTCTATCGCGTTGTGGGTCAGGTGGCGGTCACGTTCAAAGGCTCAGGCTGGTATATCACCGACAGCAAATCCTCCGGCGAAAAACATACCCTGGAGCACAAGAAGAAAGAACCCGCACCGGCTGCAGATGCGCCGGTTTCCGGCGGTGACAAGACCGAAAAGACGGAAACAAAATCGGAGACCAAGAGCGAGAGCAAGTCAGTGCCGGAGAAAGCCGCAGACAAAGCAAAACCAGCTTAGAAGAAGCCAGACATCCGAGCGCGATAAAGCAAAAAAGAGGAGACGATTTGTCTCCTCTTTTTTATTCCCGATAACGTGGCGTATTACGGTTATCCGCAAGCGCCGGCGTGTAAATCAACCAAGGTCCCCGGCTTAGCTGACCGGCGGCAGCAGGCGCTGTTGTTCTTCCCGGATGCCAGACTGCCGGGAGATAATCATCATCGATAGAAACACAAATCCCAGCACGACGCCGAAGAATAACCCGATTACGATTCCCGCTGCGAATGTCATAGTTTCACCTGGTTGAATGAGGTCGCCCGCTTACTTGCGGCGATTCTTGAACATCCTGACCACCTTCGAGGTGGCGGCTGCCGGGGGCTCTTCAAGCCGATCACTCCGCATCAACGAAACCAGATCCTGGTATTCGCTGAGTTCAGAATCATTGTAGATTGGAGTGAACGTGCGCTTTACAGCCCGCCGTTGATCAGCGGATCGGACATTCTTCAGAGGCGAAACACTGCCGGATCGGAAACCAAGTGATATAACGCCCATTCTTTACTCCGTATAGCACATTGCCGAACTTCTGTTACACATTAGGCTCGTTCGGTATGGGCAAAGTGTAAGATAGTCGCAGGGTGCGGACTATAAGCGGTTATGCGTATTTTATACGCGTACGACATAACAGAAATGCTATCGGAGAAAATCTACGGATGCCACGGATTTCAGAGATGGGGAGTTCCGCCAGGCATTCCGGCAATCCGTGTAATCCGTGGTTAATCTCTGAACCCGCCTGTCAGGGATTGCGCCGGCGCGGGGTGCGCGGCCAGTCGGCGGAGTAGAACGTCAGGTAGTCGCCGATGCGCGATGACCAGTAAATGTCGTTATGCACGCCGTCGCCGATGCTGCCCGTATACGTTATTCCATTCTGGCCCAGTTCGGCGGCAAGCTGATATACCCCCGTCTGGGTGACGTCACCCGCGCCGGCGTCGAGGTAGATGCGCAGGGTGCGCAGCACGTCGATTGACCTGGCAAAACTCAGCATGCTGAAGTTGGCGCTGGTTCCCACCAGATACTGGTGTTCGATAGCCGGACTGTGGCCGCCGACCACGCTGAACATGTCCGCGTGAGAGAACCCGATCATCAGCGACCAGTAACCCCCGCGCGATATCCCGCCAATTGCGCGCCCCGCGCGTTCTTTCCACGTACTGTAACGCCCATCGACCCACGGCGCCAGTTCGTTGACGACGAAATCTTCCCACGAACCCCTGCCCTGGCTGGTGTAGACATAGCGGCTGGCATTACCCGACATTGAATCATTGGCCGGCATGATGATGATGAAGGGCGGCAACCTGCCGCTGACCATCATTCGACTCGCCGCGCTGGGCGCGCCGTCCTCGACCCACTCGCCGGACACATAGCCAAGCCCCTGGATCAGGTAAAGCGTCGGGTAGCTGTAGTGTTCGGGGTCATAACACGGCGGCAGATAGACGTTCACCAGGAGCGACGTTGCCAGCACCCGGCTCATGAGGGTGGGCGACAGCAATTGACCGGCCGTGTCGTCGCAATTCAGCCGGAACCTACCGTGAACGGTTGGGCTGTCGGGTTCATCATCCTGCGAGGTGGGTGTTAAGACAGGTCGCGCAGAGGTGCTGTTCTCCACTGGCAGGGGAGTAACGAGAAGTGTGGCGCCACTCGCCGTTGCGGCGCCACTCGCCGTTGCGGCGCTACTCACCGTTGCGCTTTGCGGCGGCGTGATCGTCAGCATTGGCGCGGGTGCAGGGCTTTCGTCGGTTGCGCTGACCGGCGTATTCGGAGACACCATGGTGGTACCCGGCGTCAGGGTGGCGGGATCGCCGTTCAGTTCAACCTGCGCCAGGTCGGTCACGGTCATCGCAGCAGGCGTGTCTCCGGGAACCGATGCCGCCGGCGATGAGGTACTGACCAGGACGAAACCAATATCTGCCAGAAGCAGCACCGCCAGTATCGCCAGCACAACCGGCAGCTTACGCGGGCGCGTGCTGCTGCTCGCAGCCTGCCCGGCGCCGTGCCGTGCGTGATCAGGTCGTGGCTCCTTCACCTGTCTCTATTCCCCTGCATGTACGGCGTCAATATATACCCAATCCGCGCCGGTCTCCGCAATTGTACTCATGCCGCTGACACCACACACCTCCGAGTTCTGCCAGAACTCGGAGGTGTGTGTCTGCACTGAACATCAGGGCGGCGGCGATGCCGATCATGACCAGGTAGGCCCAGCGCGGATAAAGCAATCCGGCCAGGATGATGGGCGCCAGCAGGATATTCAGCAACTCGTTGGGAGCGTGCAGGGCCGCCGTCGCCACGCCGGCCAGCAGGGCGGTCACGGCAAAAGCCGCGACGGAGACTCCGGGTTTGCGGAAACTACCGATTAACATCTCAGTGCCTGCCACCGTGCCAACATATCGGATTAGTCATATACCTGCCGCTTAACACACCGGCGTTCGTTCGCCATCCAGGATGGCCAGGAACGCCGTGACGATATGCGGATCGAAGTGCCGGCCGGATTGCTCGATCAGATAGGCGCGCACATCAGGCTCGTTCCACGCGCGGTGGTAGGGGCGATCCGACAGCAGCGCGTCCCACACATCCACTATGGCGAAGATGCGCGCCCACAGCGGGATATCCTCGCCCTTCAGGCCCAGCGGGTAACCTGATCCGTCCCACTTCTCGTGATGGGAATATGGAATGTCCAGGGCGCGCCGCAGGAACGTGATCGACGACAGCATGCGATAGGCATGCACGGGATGCAGCCGCATGATGCGCCATTCCTCTTCCGTCAGCGGGCCGGGTTTCAGCAGGATGCTGTCGGGGATGGCCATCTTGCCGATGTCGTGCAGGATCGCGCCGCGCCGGATATGCACAATATCCTCCTCCGCAACGCCGATGGCGCGAGCCAGGCGCGCCGACATGGAAGCGACGCGGCGCGTGTGCCCCTGCGTTTCGTGGTCGCGCAATTCCAGCGCGCGCGCCCAGCCTTCCAGCGTGGACTCATAGGCCTGGCTCAACTCCTGGTTGGAGTACTGCAGATTGGTGAACAGGTCGCTGTTATCGATCGCAATCGCGGCCTGGGCGCATAGCGCGTTGAGGAATGACAGCCACTCATTGCCCATCTCCAGCGGCCCGCGCTGGAAGATCTCCAGCACCCCTTTCACTTCATCCTTGATGATGAGCAGCATGCCCACATACGCCGTGAAGTTCTCGCCTGGGAACGGCGTGCGGCACTCCCACAGGGGGTTTTCGTCCAGGTTGGGAACCACCACCATCTGGCGCATCCGCACGACTTCGGCTGCGCACTCGCGATCCTCTTCGACTACCAGCCGGCGCAGCGGGGGTTGGCGAAAGCCGCAGCCTTCCGCGTATTCCAGCACGTGATCCTGTTCGTCCAGCAGCATCACATCGGCTGCATCCCGTGC
>JAMCQN010000165.1 GCA_023382055.1 Chloroflexota bacterium | reverse complement strand
GCTGAACACCCCGCACGTCCCGATTGCGCCGGCGCCCTTGCCCTTCCACTGGCTGCCCCACGAGTGACAGGCATCCTCGATCAACGCCAGGTGGTTGGCCTGCGCAATCTCGCACAGGCGATCCATGTCGGCCACGTAACCGGCCAGATGCACCGGGATAATGGCCTTAGTCTGCGGCGTGATTTTGCGCGCCACGTCGTCGGGGTCGATGCACAGCGTATGCGGCTGGATGTCGGCGAAGATGGGAATGGCGCCCACCCGCAATACCGCGCTGGCGGTCGCCACGAAGGTATAGGGCGGCACGATGACCTCGTCGCCGCTGCCGACGCCCAGCGCGGTCAGGGCGGTCTCAAGTGCTGTCGTGCCGCTGGTGGCCGTGACGCCGTACATGGCGTTCTGGAACGCGGCAAAGGCTTCTTCAAACTCTTTGACGCGCTCGCCATACCACCACTGCCCCGATTCGAGCACGGCGAGCAGCCCCTGGCGCTCGTGGTCGTCCCAGATCGGCCAGGTCGGCCATTCGATGTTGCAGGTTTTCTCACCGCCGTTGATTGCCAGTTTACTCATAGTCTTCTCCAATCGTTTCCCGTTCCGCCGCGCAATGTATGGTTCGCGGCAGCAGATGACACCCCAGGGGCTTACCGCGCTTGACTTCGCTCGATTCGAGGGCGGCATTCCATTGATTCGGCAGCATACGATTTGATTTTAGCCCGGAGCGCGAAATTGTCATTACAATCACCGCATGCCTAACGAACAGATACGCCTCATCGAAGAACTGGCTTTCAACGCGTGGCCGGCCTCAGTCGTGCAGATCGCCGATGGCTGGCGCCTGCGTTTTTATCACGGCGTGACCCGCCGCGCCAATGCGGTCTGGCCCAACGCAGTTTACGGCGATATGGATATGGAATCACGCCTGCGCATTGCAGAAGATTTCTACGCGCGGCGCGGGGCGCGCCCCATCTTCCAGATATGCCCGGCAGCCCAGCCGTCCGGCCTGGCGGACGCGCTGCTGCAGTGCGGTTATACACCCAGCGCACACACGAGCGTGCAGGTTGTGCAACTGGATGCGCTCGCATCAAGCGCCGAGAGCAAGTTCCCAGGACAAGTCAGCGTGGGCGATCTGGACGAATCGTGGTTTGACACCTACGCCGAAGGCGAAGGCATGAGCCAGCAGACACGCGCCCTGCGGCGCGACATCCTGGAGCGCATCGGTCCGCGCGCCGGGTTTGCGCTGGCGCGATTGGATGGGCAGCCGGTGGCCGTCGGCATGGGCGTGGTGGAGCGCGGCTGGTGCGGGGTGTACTGTGTGGAGACGTTTTCCGCCCACCGCCGCCAGGGCGCAGGCGGCGCGATCATGGCGGCGCTGGCCGCATGGAGCCAGGCGCAGGGGGCGACGCAGATGTACCTGCAGGTGATGCTGAACAATACGGCGGCGCTGGCGACGTATGCGCGCGCTGGGTTCCGGCAGTTGTACACCTACCATCACTGGCTGGCGCCGGAGGGCGGAAGTTAGAAGTCAGAGGTCAGAAGTCAGAGGTAAGAGGTTGGACGCGAGAGGCAAGAGGGGCCATCGACTTTTCTCTGCGCCCAGCCCCGTCCCGATTCTGATATGAAAATAGGCAGGCTGTTTTCATGCCTTGCGGTGCGCCGCCAGGCTCATTTTGACTGTTGGCGAAATGGGCACGAGCCGACGAAGGACGCGGAAAACGATATCGTCATTCCCCGCGAAAGCGGGAATCCAGTACTTACCGCGGTCTCTGGATGTCTTTCGCCCAGACTCCCGGAATCTCGGAGATTCCGGGAGTCTGGGTTCTCGCAACCAGGCCCGGGTAAAATCGATTGAGCAGCTTACACATTGGTGTACGGCGCTCCGAAACCTGACAGGCGGCACAGGTTACGAGTCGGTAAGCATCGACGGATACGTGCCACCTGTCAGGTTTATCCAGCACAAGCGAGGATGTCATGAATATTGTCAGCGTCGGCGCGCATCAGGACGATATCGAGCTGAACTGCCTGGGCACGCTTATCAAATATCGCGAGCAGGGCGGCCACACCTTCACCAACGTCGTCCTCTCCAACGGCGACAAGGGCGCGCAATACGACCCGCGCACACCCTACGAGGAAATCGCCCGCATCCGCGCCGGAGAGGCGACCGCCGTCGCGCAGGGTCTGGGCGGGCGCTATATCTGCATGGGGCAGTCCGACGAATACATCCGCGACACGGACGAGGCGCGCAACTGGCTGGTCGACGTGCTGCGCGAAGCCAACGCCGACCTGGTCTTTGCGCCGCCGCCGGTCGATTACAACACCGACCACATGGTCACCAGCCAGATCGCCTTCCACGCCGTGATGCTGGCGGCGGTCAAGACCATCTTTACCGCGCACGACCCGTTGCCCAAAACGCCGCCGCTGTATTACATGGATGCCGTCACCGGGCTGGAATGGCAGCCCACCCATTACGTGGACATCACGGGCGTGTTCGAGCGCAAGTGCGAGCTGCTCCGGCTGCACAAGAGCCAGATGGCGAACATGCAGACGTCGGGCGGGTGGGACCTGGTGAAGTACTCGCAGGTGGTTGGCGCGTTCCGCGGTATCCAGTGCGGGGTGGAATATGCCGAGGGCTTTAAGCCGGCGCTGGCGTGGCCGCGCGTGCGCCCCGGCAACGTCCTGCCGTAGGGGATTAGAGATTGGAGATTGGAGATTAGAGACGGACGCATGGCGGCGCGCCAGTTAATGCTGGTGGCACTGCTATTGACCGCATGTTCATCGACCGGAGGATCGCCGGCGCAGCCAACCGCAACGCATGCCACCACAGTGCAATTTGCCACACCGGTCACATCGCCTGCCCCGCTGACGACGGCGATATCGGTTGCCCGCGTCACGGTTGCAGTGCAGCCCGGCCCGACTGCCGCCCCATCGCCAACCACCGTTATGCAGCCGACGCCCGCCCCCACACTAGCGCCGCTCGTTCAACCAGCAGTAGGCTTGCAGTTGATCGCGCAGGGGCTGGTCGCACCGGTGCAGTTGGTCGCGCCGCCTGACGGCAGCGGACGCCTGTTCGTCGTCGATCAGACCGGACTGATCCGGATCATCACGGCGCAGGGCCAGTTGCTGCCGCAGCCGTTTCTGGACGTGCGCGACCGCATGATCGGCCTGAACACGGGCTACGACGAACGCGGCCTGCTGGGGCTGGCGTTTCACCCGCAGTTCGCGCAGAACGGCCGGTTCTTCGTGTACTACAACATCCCGTTGCGCGGCGGCGCGCCCGCCGGGTACAACCACACCAACCGGGTCGCGGAGCACAAAGTCTCGCCGCAGGACCCCAACACGGCTGACCCCGCCTCGGAGCGCGTCATCCTCGAGGTCGATCATCCCGACGCTACGCACAACGGCGGTGGGTTGACCTTCGGCCCGGACGGTTACCTGTATATCTCGCTGGGCGACGGCGGCGGCCCTGGCGACGTGCGCACCAACGCGCAGGACACCTCCTCGCTGCTGGGCAAAATCCTGCGCATCGACGTCGATCACGGCGACCCGTATAGCATCCCGCCCAATAACCCCTTCGCGGGCGGGCCGGGGCGACCGGAGATCTACGCCTACGGCTTCCGCAATCCCTACCGCATCGCCTTCGACGCCGGCGGCGATCATGACCTGTACGTCGAGGATGCCGGCGAGAACCTGTGGGAGGAGGTCGATATCGTCGTCAAGGGCGGCAACTACGGCTGGCCGATCCGCGAAGGGGCGCACTGCTTCAACCGCGACAACCCCACACAGTTGCTGGCCGCCTGTGCGACTACCGGCGCGGATGGCAGCCCGCTGATCGACCCCATCGTCGAATACCCCAATATCCAGGCGCCGGGCGGCATCGGGATGGTCGGCATCGGCGGGATGATCTACCGGGGCGCGGCGATGCCCGCCATGCAGGGGCGCTATCTCTTCGGCGACTGGGGCGCCAACTACACCACGCCCAACGGCACGCTGCTGGTGACCTCTGCTCCGCAGACCGGCGGGATGTGGACGTTGCAAAAGCTGTCGGTGGCGAGCAGCGCGAATGGGCGCGTGAACGCGTTCGTGCGCGGCTTCGGCGAGGACGCCGACCACGAGATATACGTGCTGACGTCCGCACTCGCCGGGCCGCGCGGCGCCACCGGGCGGGTATATAAAATCGTGGCGCCCTGATTGCTATTTCCTCATCTCAATCACCGTCTCGAACATCGTCTGCACATTGGGCCATGCAAAACCGGGGTCAACCTCAAGATAGAGCCACGATCCGCCTGTGAGGCAGCCATAGTCGTCGACCAGGCGAAGCAGATAGTCGCGGATCTGTTGCGGGGCGCCGCGTTGCATCAGTTCGCCTCGATCGGGATGGAGCATCAGGACCAGACCCAGCTCGCGGCTGAGTTGTGCGAGATGATGCGAGTCGAAGAGCGGCAGTTGAGGCCAGATGGCGTCGACGCCGATGGATCGCAGGTCGGCCAGAATCGGTTCAACCTTGCCGCAGGAATGAAACACGATGCGCTTGCCGGCGCGTTTGATGGGCTCGAACAACGCGCGGTAACGCGGGAGGAAGAAGCGCCGCCACGTTCTGGGCGACAGGATGAGCGCCTGCTGCGTGCCGAAGTCGTCGCCCACGGTGACGGCGTCGACGCCAGTCGCGAGGGCGTTCTCGATCACCGCCACGTAGTATTCCATCAACAGGTCGGCCAGTTGGTTGATCTCGCTGGTGTCCTGGGCGATATCGATTAACAACTCCTCGTAAGGCCGCAGCGACTGCATCGTCTCAAACAGGCTCACGCCGCCGCCCAACAGGTAATACGTCTGGCGATGCGCCGCGGCTTCCGCGCGCGCCTGCTCCAACGCCTGCCCCTGCAGCTTTTCGATAGCCGGGGGGCGCCAGTGCTTCAGACAATCTATATCTTGCAGCGGATACTTGATGCGGTGCCCCCACACGCCATAGATGCGGTAATCCCACGTAGTGCCCCACTCGTCCGTCGCGATGCGATGGTAGCGGCCGTCCGGGTCGAAATCCTCTCTCGGAACCACGGGCAACGCCAGCCCGCGCTGGTCGTCGAAATCGTGCCCGCACGCGCGCATCAGGTCGAGCAGTTTCTGGCCATGGTCGTACAGACCGCCCGGTGAGGGATGGATCTGGAGCGCAACCTTGTCAACGGGCTGGAAAGAAAGCGCGGCTTGTACGCGTTCGCGTGGAATCATGGTGTTGCCTCTAGACAGGTCGGTAAGCAGCGGCTTCGTCGAGCATGGCCCAGACATTGGCGGGCGGAACGTCGTCCTGCACGTTGTGAACGGCGCCCAGGACGTAGCCGCCATCCAGCCGCATCGCGTCGAGTGTCTCGCGCACGGCGCGGCGGACGTCGTCGGGCGAGCCTTCGGGCAACACGTGCTGCGTATCGATGCCGCCCCAGAAGGCCATGCGACCGCCGAAGCGCGCCTTTAGATTCTGCGGCGACATGCCTGCAGCGGACACCTGCATGGGGTTGCAGGCATCGATGCCGATCTCGATGTAGTCTTCGATCAGATCGACAATGCTGCCGCACGCATGGTTGAGTATTTTCGCATCGGTATGCTGGCGCAGCAGCGCCACATAGCGCGCGTGGAAGGGTTTGATCATCCGGCGATACAGTTGCGGGCGCAGCAGCGGGCCGCGTTGCACGCCCATATCGTCGGAGATCATGAGGACGTCGATATATTTCCCCACCTCGCGCAAAAAACAGACGTGGCGGCGGAATTGCAGATCGGCAACCTTCTCCAGCAGCGCGAGCGCAAACTCGGGATCGGCAAGCAGGTCCTCGAGGAATTGCTGCATGCCGCGCAACTCCCACGCGCGGTCGAAAATGGTGGTGTCCATCGTCGAGGCGCACACGGCATAGGGGGAGTTCTCGTGCAGATCGCGCGCCAGGTCGGCCAGCCCGGCGTAGCGCGCAGGGTCCTCGACGTCGGGCCAGGGATAGCTGTCGAGATCGGCGATGGTGGCTTCAGCCAGCGGGTGCGCGACCATATCCCACTGGCGCCAGTCCTCTGGTTGGCGATAGGTGATACCCCAGTCGTCGATCAGCGTCCGCTCATCGAGCCAGCGGCTGTGCGTGTGCTCCGGCGGATTGGCGAAGACGCAGCGCGTATCGACCGGCAGGCGGGCCAGCACCCGTTCATCCATGCGCACGATATCAAAGGCCCGGTTGATAATCACGGATGGCGCATCGACGCCGAGGTAGGCTTTCAGGTTGTTATAGGCGCCGGCGCCAATGGTGCTGTTCTGGGTACCGCCGAGGTCGATAGGCACGCGATCCACTTCCTGATGGTTCAGGGCGCGCCGGACGCGTTCACGGGATTTTAAGGTTTTCATTAGTACCTGGTTTCTGATGATCTTGCCTGCTCTCCATTTTAGGGCGGCGAACAGGAATTGACGAATGCCTGAATATACTTATGACCAGGCTGAATCCCATTTCCGAGAACCATATACAGAAAACATTCTGAGCGGAACGACGCGCATTATGATATGTTGCATGCAACTTACGTTATTGCGCGCCGTGTAGTCGAAGAATGCGTACCATGTGGTTAATAGCGTACGCATCCATCGACTACGAGCGGCCAGAACAGGCAATCCTTACCGGACGAATCCTTGGCCGCTCTCCGCTCTGGATGCTCTCTTGCACAGGAAACAGAAGGAGCCGACGTTTCGTAGCAATTATAAAATTCAAGTGGAACTAGACTCAAGCCAGACATCCTCACTGTGGAGTTGGAAATGAAGATTGTCGCAGTACGCACGATCCCGCTGATGGGCCGCACGCCAGAAGGCGGCTGGGATACCGAGATCGAACCGGGTGAGAACCTGCATACGCTGGTCGAAGTTGTCACCGACGAGACGATGGGCGGCAAGCTGCTGACGGGCATCGGCAGTGTGTACACCAGCCAGGCGCTGGTCGAAGGCGCGTTGCGGCTGATGCGCCCGTGGCTGATCGGCGAGTGCGCCATCGAGCCGGAGCGCGTGACGGAGAAGGTCAGTCAGATGGCCTTCTGGCAGGGGCGCGGCGGCGCGGTCACACACGCCATCAGCGGCATCGACATCGCCATGTGGGACCTGCTGGGCAAGGTCAGCGGGCAGCCGGTGGCGCGCCTGCTGGGCGGCTACTACCGCGACCGCATCAAGCCGTACGGCTCGATCCTGTTCGACCAGCCGGACGTTCTGCGTGATAAATTGCAGGCCGTCACCGCGCGCGGGTTCAAGGCCATCAAGCTGGGCTGGAAACCGTTCGGGCGGGTGGATCGCAAGACCGACGAACTGCTGGTGCGCACCGCGCGCGAGACCGTCGGCGACGGTGTGGAGATCATGGTGGACGCCGGGGGCAGCGAGCACTTCTGGCCGCACGCCTACAAATGGGCCATCGAGACGGCGCGCATGCTGGCAGATTATGACATCACATGGTTCGAGGAAGCGTTGCCGCCCGACGACATCGAGGGCTTCATCAAGCTGCGCGAGCACTCGCCCGTGCCCATCAGCACCGGCGAAGTGCTGACGCGCCGGCAGAGCTTCATGCCGTGGATCGAGCGCGGCGCGGTGGATATCATCCAGCCCGACTGCACCAAGGTGGGCGGGCTGTCGGAGTCGCGCCGCATCGGGTGGATGGCCTGCGACCACAATGTGCTGCTGGTGCCGCACGGCTGGAACACCGCCGTCGGGCTGGCCGCCGACCTGCACCTCGTGGCGGCGTTGCCCGTGGCGCGCTGGGTGGAGTACCTGACGCCGTCGCCGTACATTGAGGAGATCGTCGCGACGCCTTTCAAGCTGGATGCCGATGGCATGCTGCCTATCCCGACCGCGCCGGGGCTGGGGATCAAGTTGGATTGGGAGGGGATTAGTACTACTTTGTCTCATTTGCATTGAACGAACAGATGTCTGACAGCAGCAGCGAACAACGCGTCAACAATTCGTCTATGAACAGACGCCAGGGATTTACGTCGTCGATCCTTCCGAGGGGGAAAGAGCGCCGCGAGGGCGCCCAGGGAGCATAACGAGTTGGCGTTCATTCCATTCGGTCCACACCAGAAAGCTGAACGCCACACCCGGTGTGATGAGGAAAGTATTGCGATGAAAGCCTTGCCACAACCGTCCTTGGTATTGGTCCCAGCCCAAGAGGGTCTTGGCGTCTTCGTGATACAGCTCAATGAAGACACGGCGGTGAACCAGTTCGACCATGCGTTCGCGCTGGGGGGACAAGCTGGTGCCTTCATCAAAGGCCGCCCTGGTGTCCACCGGCACGCTGGCCGGATTCTCCACCGCGGTGTCCAATGCGGCCGGCCCCATCATGTCGATCTACCTGACCGGCATGGGGTTGCCGAAGAACGAGTTCATGGGCACGTCGGCCTGGTACTTTTTCATTTTCAACCTGACCAAGCTGCCCATTTACGCTTTCCTCAGCCTGGTGTTGCCCGCCAAGCCGATGGTCAGTTCGGCTACGCTCGTTTTCGATTTGGCCATGTTGCCTGTCATCATCATCGGCGCGTTCATCGGCAAATGGCTGCTGCCGCGCATCCCGCAGGGGATGTTCAACGGGGTCGTGCTGTTGCTGGCCGGGGCGGGCGCGATCAAGCTGATCCTCGACCAGGTCAAGTGAACGTCTTTCACAGTAAATGGCTGGCCATTCGTTCGATGCGCTCGAACTCTCCGGCTGCCAGGTACGCCCCGTACATCGTGAACTCGCCGCTGGATGTCTTGCGCCAGGCCGCCCATGCGTCGCGCGTGCGCCAGCCTTTGAGCTGTGCGCTGATCAGGGCGCGCTCAGCGCGCACGAAGGCCTCGCGGGTGGGGTCATCCCAACCGGGCATGGCGCGCGCGAGCTTTGCCAGCCGCTCGACGATGAGCGACGCATACTTTCGTCCAAGCTCGGCGGATGCGCCTTTCTCGATGGCATCCGTCCTGCCATAGTCCGGGTCGGTGCGGATGCGCTCGATCTTCACCAGATCGGGGTGCAGGTGCATCAGCAGCGACGTCTCGCCGATGCCGGCATGATCGCCCAGATAACCGGCATCCTGCGCCAGCCAGTATTCGGGCGTGCCCAGCACGGGAATCTGCAGCCGTTCGGTCATGCGAGCGCCAACCTCTCGCACGGTGATTTGCTGGTTGTGGCCGTAATGGCCGGTCAGCATGATGATGGCGCTGAAGCCCTGGCGGTGAAATTCGCCGCACAGCTTTTCCAGCCATGGCCGCAGCAGGTGGTTGTCCCATTCGTGCTCGCCTTCCACGACGACGGTGGCCGGCATATCCAGCCCGCCCATGCCGCCATACAGCGGCGGGTGGACGACCCCGCCGCCCGCGCGCGCCGCCAGCACGCACAACTGGTGCGCCTTGAGGGCGTCCAGCCCGAGCGCGTTGTGTTCGCCGTGCCACTCGACGGTTCCCAGCGGCAGGTAAACCACCGGCAGCGCCTGTTGTGCAGCGCGGAATTCAACGGGCAGCAACCGTTCCCACTGCACTTCGCGATCCGCATCCATAGGTGTATTCATAAATCCTCTCTTTTGGTAGCCGGCTTCATGTCGGGTCGATCGCCGGCACTCGCCGACCACTTCGCCGAAGAAATCGCGCCCCTGCGGCATATTGGCGTGGCGCGGGCCGACTTGCGCATTCCACAGGCATAGCCCCACGCGCGAGTTGGTATATTGCAGCAGCGATTGCGCACCGCCGCGCGCGATGTCGCCCACATACTGCGCCGCATCGAAGTTTGCCAGAAGCAGCGGGTCCCAATCGGGGATATGCACATCGACCGAATAACGGCGGTAGACCTGCTCAGGCCATTGGCTGGACGTTGACCCTCCTATGCCCGCAAGTTGACGCATCTTGAGAAGACACGCGATTGTCGCCAGGCGATGCGTGCGGTCGCTGCTTCGGCAGCTTGATGGCATATAGATTCATGCGATTTCCCTTATTATCCAGCGGCGTCCGTGCATGTGGGTTATCATCGATTCTATGGCAGATGTAGCATAACGGCGGTGGGGCTGGCTCTCACCGCGCGTTAAGCAAGGCGTGTTGTAATCCTGTTTTGCGAAGTTTATCGGAGGTGAAACGAGATGAGTAGTGATGTATTGAATACAATGGTGCTGACTGCGGACGGGAAAGAGAAATCCCTGAATGATTTCAAAGGCAATGTGTTGTTGATCGTCAATGTGGCGTCCAGGTGCGGCAACACTCCGCAGTATGCCGGGCTTGAGAAGCTCTATGAGAAGTACAAGGATCAAGGCCTGCAGGTGCTGGGATTTCCCTGTAACCAGTTCGGCGGCCAGGAACCCGGCACGATGGAGGAAATCCAGAATTTCTGTACGACGAACTATGGCGTGACCTTTCCGATCTTCAACAAGCTGGAGGTCAAAGGGCCCGGTCAGGCGCCGCTGTACGCAAAGCTGACGAAGACCGAACCGGCCGGCGATATCAGTTGGAACTTCGAGAAATTCCTGGTCGGCAAAGACGGCACGGTGCAGGCGCGTTTTACGCCCAGGACGAAGCCCGAGGATCCGAGCGTGGTGTCGAAGATCGAGCAGGCGCTGAAGGCATAAACCCAATCTGGATAGGGCTGTCAGCTAAGGCAGGCGATGGGAAATCGGCCTGCCTTTTTTGATATCGTCCACACAGGCAAACATCGTTAATGCCCAACGTGGGCCGACGGTTGGCTGATCGCCTTCTCATCGCCAACGGATTGCTGCGCTTCACCATGGTTTCCTTCATGCCCAGGCATCATGAATTTCATCATTACCAAGTGAGAGATTGGGCAGAGCAGAATCAGACCAATCGAAACCAAACCACTCACGGGTATTTTGAAAACCGCTATCATCGTGAACGCCGCAATTGGTATCAGACAGCAAACAACCATGATGAGGGCATGCTTCTTATTCATTTATTCTTTGTCTCCTCGTGACACATAAAACGTCGGGCCATTGCGGGACTGAACGTACTATCGACGCTATTTCAGCTCCCATGTGAACACACGTTCCGGCACATCGATGTTTCGCAGCGACAACGTCAATTCAGTCGCGCCCTTGAGAAGGGGTGTGCCATCAACAGTCGTCGGGAAATGTAACTTGCCTGCGACGTGGTGGCCGCCTCCTGGCGCCTCCCATTTCTGTGCAATGACTTTACGGCCGTTGTCCGTGGCCAATGAAGCCAGGTCAGCCAGGTTCATCCCCAGGTCCACGGAGTGGGTGTTCATATCGACTTCGAAGTCGAGCGTTTCACCGGGATTCACAAGATTCAATGGCGTGACCTTAAACTGTACGGCGCCCTGTGTGTCGGTCCGTGCTAAATCCGCTGAACCACCCGCAGGCACGGAGGATTGCTGAGTCTGTGCCGTCTGGGTCGGTTGCGCAGTGGCCGCTACAGACCGGGTAGTTGGGGCAGTGGACGTGATTGTGGTTGGCGCACAAGCACTCACCGCCAGACCGAATGCCAATGCAGATAATAAGTGGATCGTTCTCATAGAGCCTCCAACGCTGGCTGCAGTCGTTGGATAGCTCGCCTGCGTTCCTTAAGAATGATAATGAGCATGACCATGATGCCAATGACGGTGGTGGTAAGACCCGCCAACATGAAGACGATGCGATATTGAGCAAGAAACGCGGTGGCGGCCGTCAAGCCCAGGATGGGCAGTACGTCTGCCACATGATGCACACAGCATGCAATCATCGCCACTCCCGATGTTGCGCCCCCGGCTCCCACGAGTGGACCGCTTGCTCCGGTGCTCGACACGGGGACGAATAGCCGCTTCTTCAAGATTGTGTAGAGCGCTACCTGTACGCCAAAGCCCGCAATAATGGGGGTCACAATGAACCGGTCCTGCCAGAACAACTCAACTGCATGTTTCGGGCTTTCTGCCAGGGAAACAATGGCGAGGTATACGGCGGTCAGGAAGATGGCGCCTGCCAAACCAGATCCGACGGGCCATAACCAACGTGATCGATTGGATATCGTGTTCATCTCGCCTTATGTGTACCGGTCCAGTTTATGAGCCGCACCATGCCATTACCAGCGTTAAATCACTTGCTGGTGAGTAGGCAGAATGGCGTGTTCACAAATACTCCCCGAACTCGTATCTTGTGCTCGTGGAAACCGTTGACATTAAAGCGGAGTGCATCCATCTGACTGTCGCTCTGGAGTCCGTCCTCGCCCGATGCGGGCGCCACACGCTGCGCAGCTTTGACCTGCCGTTGAACTCGGCAACGCATGAACCGGTCAAAATAACCCACCTGTTCAAATGAACGCGACAAGAGACATCATTCGCACCTGGAGCGACGTCACCGTTCATACGCCGCTGCTTGCCTACGGCCTGGCAGGCTTGAACATCGCCGGATTCGCCATTGGCGCTGTGTTCTGGTACGGCGACTTCATCCGCGCCAGCAATCCGCCGCTGTGGGCTTACCCGTTCATCCCGGACTCCCCACTGTCTACCCTGTTGTTCGGAGCTGCACTGATCCTGCTGAATTTCCGCAGACCGAGTGACCTGTTGAACCGCTTCGCCATCGTCTACAACGTGAAGTACGGGACATGGACGATGCTGTACTGGACTTTGTACTGGGCGCGCACGGGGGATTTCAACCCGGTATCGCTGCTCATGTTCGCCACGCACTTTGGAATGGCCATAGAGGGGTTGCTACTGTTCCAGTATCTGGATCGATCCAATCTGCGCAACACCCTGGTCGTGTTTGCATGGATGATTCTTCACGATATCGTCGATTACGCGCCCATCGCTCCCGGTCGTGAGGGTTACGGCTGGTATCCGCCGCTGCCCCTTGGTACGAGCCTTGTTCCGGTTATGATGATCTACGCCATTTTGATGACATGGCTGCTGAGCGCGTCGCTCTTCATACAATCTCTGGTTTACAAGCGCACGGTGAAAACGAATCGACTCGCAACACAATCAGTCACGCTGAGTCGTTGAATGACAGGGACGTGAGCATTCCAAGATGAGGTGAGAACATATATAGCGTGGTAAAAACAGAACATGCCCAGAAAGTTGAACAGCCATTTCCTATCGGTACGCTGATCGCCGTGCTCGTTGCGATGAATATCCTCGTGTTGTTCGCATTATGGCCGCTGCCGTGGGTGCAGAAATTCTTCCTGATCGCGTCGCCATTCTGCCCACAGCGCCCCGCGCACAGCATCTTCATCGGCGGCCGGCAAATGCCCATCGAGGCGCGCATGTTTGGCATGTTCGGCGGAGCGCTGCTGGCGCTGGTATATTTCGCAGCACGCAGGCGATTGGACGCCGCAGCCATGCCGCGCGGCTGGCGTCTCGTTGTCTGCGTCGCGTTGTTTGGCGTGATGGCATTCGACGGCATACAGGCGTTGCTGTACGACATGGGCATCAGCCATCTCTACACGCCAAATCTGGTTCTGCGACTCAGCACCGGGCTGGCTTCGGGTGTCGGTATAGCCATGGTGCTTGTGCCACTCGCAAACCTGTCATTGTGGCAACAACCGCATACTGAAGACCACCTGCTTAAGGATTGGAAGGACGTTGTCGGTTTGGCATTGGTGCAGGCGCTTCTATACGTCGTTACGCTGGCCGATTGGTCCCCTGCATTCCTGCCCCTGTCATTATTCAACAGCATCGCAATCGTGATCATCATGACCGCACTGATGACACTGCTATTGACATTAATCACCGGTCGTGCAGGCAGCTTCACAAAAATGCGCGCGGTGGTTGGCTACATCGCCGGCGGATTCATTGTGGTTGCGGTGTTCATAACGGCGTTGGCTGTGGCACGCCTGGCGATATTTGGCCCGGGCCCGCTCGGTTAACAGAATGCAGGAGACTAGGGTTGAGGTTGATCTATGTCAACAGATAAGCGGAATGGCAGGCTGATCGTCATCCTGGCTGGCGCTGTGGTCATTGCCGCCTTTGCCGGCGTGTTCGGCGTTGGCATGCTTCTGGCATCGCAACAGGGCAACCGCCCTAAGGTCGGCGCAGCGGCTCCAGACTTCAGCATGCCGCTTTACGCAAACTATCGCGGCGGACTTAGCGAGGCAGTTCGCCTGTCCGATCTGCGGGGCAAAGTGGTCGTCATCAACTTCTGGGCCTCGTGGTGCACTGAATGCCGCAAGGAAGCGCCCGGCCTGGAGGCGACTTACCGGCGTTACAAAGATCGCGGGGTGGTCTTGCTGGGCGTAGATTACCTTGACACGGAACCGGCGGCTCTGGCCTACTTGCGCGAGTATGAGACCACCTACCCGGTCGGAGCCGATCTGCAGCAGGGCATTGCGCGCGCTTACCGCATCACGGGCGTGCCGGAGACCTTCGTCGTCGATAAAACCGGTAAGATCCGTTACGTCGCCATCCAGCGGGTCAGCGAGGCGGAACTCGGCGCGGCGATCGAACCACTTCTCGCCGAGTAGAATGGCCGGCATGTTGCGCAAGTTGCCTCCGGCAGTCCTGCTATGTAGCCTGCTTATAACCGCATGTGCAGGAAAACAACAGAATAGTACAGACCCACTCCCGGTTCCCACAGCGACGGGCAGGCCCAGTGTGCTACAGTTCATGTCCACGCCGCGCGTGCTCAGACTGGCTGGCGAACCCACGCCGAGCACGCCATCTGGTCTGCCGCTGGATCATAATGAGGGCGACGCTGCAAACACAAAACCGGATCCGGTTGAGATCGTCCGCCAGATGCCGAAGGTGGGTTCGCTCGCGCCGGACTTCACGCTGCGGACGATCGATGGCGTCACCGTCACGCTCAACGCGCTACGCGGTCATCCGGTAATGATCAACTTCTGGGCGTCGTGGTGTGTCGCCTGCCGCGCCGAAGCGCCCGAACTGCAAAAGGTGTATGTGGAATACGCCGATCGGGGGTTGGTCGTTCTTGGCGTCAACATCACGCCGCAGGATACTCTTGCTGCCGCGCAAGCCTATGTGAATGAGTTCAAACTGACGTTTCCGATCCCAATGGACGAGAAAGGCGATGCTATGGCAGCCTATCACGTGCCGGGGCTCCCCACGTCATTCTTTATCGATCCCAATGGCGTCATCCGCGACTTCGTCGTAGGGCAGATGGATCGCGCGACTATGCTGGAAGGTTTGGGACTGACAAAACCCTGGTGAAGTGAGCGATCTGTGGACCGGCGGTTTGCCCGCCGGCGTCAAGACACGCCTTCAATCAGGAAGTGCAGCGCGGGCGCATGCTCGTACGACATGCACCCGCGCTGCCTGATGTCGGTTACGGAACCCAGTTCGAGATCACGTCAAACGTCCTTTCCTGTTGGGTTGGGTCATTCGTCTTGACATGCACGCGGAAATGATGCTTCCCGCCCATATCGCCATGCATCATGAACTGCATCGAGAGCGTCGTCGTCTGGCCGGGTTTGAGGGTCATCAAACTGATGACTGGATTGGGCGGTCAGCACCCCTCCAGGACTTCTATGAATGGTTTGTCGGTTATCTGCAATGGCCGATCCCCAACGTTCGACAACGCAAACTCGGTTTGCACCGTTTTCCCAAGCTTGATATCGCCCATCTCGATGACGTCGCGATCCGCCTTCAGCTTCGGCGCGCCGGTCACCTCGGGCGTGGCGGCTTGACCGTTGTTGTTCTCCAGTTCCCCGGTAGCCAGTGACCACACGAGGAAACTGGCCAGTGCGACTGCCACGACGCCGCCCAGCGCCATGATGGCCCAGAAAAAACCTCTGCTTTTTTTGCGTGGGGGAGTTTGGCGTCTGGATATCTGGTTTCGTTGGCTCATATCTTGTCTCTATCGCCTCCATAAAATGGTAAAACCGTTGAATGTTATGGTTTGCTTTGATACGCCATCTGGAACGTCCACAGGTAGTCGATGATGGCCCACACCTGCGAATCGCTGAAGACCGGACCCCAGTACGGCATGCCGGTGCCCATGCCGCCCCGGATGATCTTGCCCTGTAACAGCGCGGGGCTTGCGCCGAGCATGGTTGCAGGGGCGGTGAAATTCGCGGGGGTGAGCGTCCCGCTCCCGAACTCACTGCTTGATTTGTTGCCGAGCGCCGCAGCCATGGGCCCGTCGCCGGCACCGCTATCGCCATGACAGGCGGCGCAGTTCGCTGTGTACAGTTGCTTGCCGGTCGCCAGCGCCTGCGCGCTGGTGTTCGACTCCCAAATGGTGGCCACCACATCCCACACAGCGGCGTCGCTCAGTTTCGCGGTGACAGGCAGCGCGCGCAGCGTCTGCCAGACCTGAGCCGGGCTATGCGCGCGATAGGTGTCCGGCGCCAGGTATTCGGCAGGCACACTGACGCCCAGGCTCGCGCCGTGCGCGGCCGATGGGCGTCTGGCGGGCACGACCGTGGCTGGATGCGCCGCGTCAATATCCAGACCGAGTTGCCCATACAGCGGCACACTACTGACGACTTCCTGTGATCGCGAACCCGCTGCGACGACTTCAATCGTGCCGCGCATGCGCCAATGCCCAGGCCCGCACCAGCGCGTGCAGTAGAAGACGTACTTGCCCGGATGGTCGAACGTGACATCGAGTTCGCTGATCTTGCCGGGAACGACATCCCCCGCTGGAAAATCGGTTTGCCCGATGGCGAAGCCGTGCAACACGTCGCCCGAGGTCAAGTGAATCTGCACCAGGTCGCCCACGCCGACCTTGAAACTGGCCGGACTCCAACCGCCCGCCTCGGCCACCACCCCGTGCAGGTCCAGGTGATGCACGCGCGGGGCGCTCAGCTTCGCGAAACCGAAGACGAGCATCAGCATCGGAATGCCGATGAGGGCGCCGCTGGCAATGGTGCGGATGCGGTGATGGGTGCTCATGCTTGGCGACGCCCTTTGCTAGTCAGACAGATTCGATGGGCCATACCTGGAATAGGCGGCGTCAACGTAGGCCCGTATCTCGTTGACGCTCTTCCCGTCTTTATACAGTCGCATCGCGTCCTGGGTGATGTCCACGCAGATGGAGCATCCGAGGGCGTGATCGTCATAGGACACCTTGCCAGCATCCACACTTTTCACGTAGCACATGTAATTGGACGTGTGTCCCATCTTCCCGCAGCCGCAGTAGCAAGGGAGCTTCTTCAGCATCTCAGGGTTCGCCGAGGCGAACTGATAGGCTTGCTGCACAACTACCGGGGCCGCCTTCACCTCGGCCGGCATGTCCGCCATGGAGGCCATGGCTGGCTCGTGCGCTGCCGCCGGCGTTGCCGCCCCACAGCCGGTTGCTGTGACGCTGAACAGGATGAGCAGGGGGGCCAGAAGCGCCATGAATCTGCGATTACACCGCGGCATGCAGCATCACCTCGTATACCAAGTAAGACCTATATCCAGTATTGAGGGTACAGGATACCGACCGGCCTGGGTAGAGTCGTCCGGCGCGTGATGGGATAGGCAATTTTGCCTATGACATTCGGCGGCTCAACCCGATTTGGACTGCGGAAATCGTCTGTCAGGTGGCAGCATTCTTGCCGGGACCCCGGGGAATATGCCGTGTGTCTTGTCGTAGACGCGTCGCTCTCACGGTTTATGTCGTCTGGGGGTGGTCGTGCCGATGGTGGAGATCGGGCGTGTGAGGGTGCGCGTGCCTCTGTGTCGCATGCCGGTGCATATGAGAGTGCGCAATTGATAGGTCCGCGCCGGGATGTGCGTGCCGATGGTGGCCGTCGTCGTGCGTGTGGCGGTGCTCGTGCGTGAACACGTCGTGCGTATGGACATGGCGGTGATCCTCGCCGATCAGTAGCGCGGCGCCTACGACCATGAGCGGTACAGCGATCAGCGCCGGCATTCCAAAGCTCTCGCGGAACACGACAAAGGAGAGCAAGGCCCCCACGAAAGGCGCTGCCCCAAATAAGGCGCTGGTGCGCGCAGCCCCAAGACCGCGCATCGCCCGCACGAAGAGCATGATGCTCAACCCGTAACACACAAAACCAAGCAGCAGTCCTGCGAGCGCCACCCCGAGGCCGGGGAGAGGGCTGCCTATGCCCAGGGCCAGCAGGAACGAAAATGCGCCCGCTGCCAGCCCCTTCACCGTCACGATGGCAGTTGGATCTTTGGCGGACACATTGCGGGTGAAGTTATTATCCAGCCCCCACAACACGCACGCCAGCACGATGCCCCCAGCGCCCAGGGAAATGCCCCAGTTCCCGCCGGTCTGCCACGACAGGAGTACGCTTGCCGCGGCGACGCAGGCGATGGCCAGCCACACGCGCCGGCCGATGGCCTCTTTGAACGCTAATGCGGCGATCAGCGTCGTCGCGACGCCTTCAAAGTTGAGCAGCAGCGAGGCGGTTGCTGCAGGTGTGTCGCGCAAGCTGAACAGCAGGACGATGGGGGCTGCCACACCGCCCGCGAGCACGGCGCCGGCCAGCCACGGGACGTCCGCGCGGCTCACGCGCGCTTCCACATCAACACCGGATGATTTTCCCCTTCGAAGCACCCTCAGCAGCAACATGCCGGCCCCGCTGCCCAGGTACAGCAGGGCAGCGAGCGGGATGGGCTGCACCTCACCGAGCAGCAGTTTGGCGAATGGGGCGCTGGCGCCAAACAGGCCGGCGGCCAGCAAGGCCTGGGCGATCGGGTAGAAAGAGGTCCTTTTCATCACGATCACCAATTCTAGTGCGCTTGATAATCGGGGGCGTAAGGTCGTCACTACCTATAGGCATTATGGCTTGCTTTTGTTTGGCAAAATGGCGCTTTCGCTCTGCTTGCTGTAACGGTATTCTGTAAGTGCGCGAGTGCGCTGAATTTCGCAGAAGTGAAGGTGACAGGTAAAGCTGGTACAGCTTGATCGTGATGGCCGCCATTGCCCTCGGTGTTTGGCTGGGCGCGCGTGAGGCGGCCCGGAAAGGCTTTGACAAGGACGACATCTACAACGGTGCGCTCACGGTCATCATCGCCGGGCTCGTCGGCGCCCGTATTTTTCACGTCATCGACCACTGGCCGGACGAGTACGCGGCTGACCCCATCCGCGCCCTCTACATCTGGGAAGGCGGCCTGGCCATCTGGGGTGGCGTCATCGGTGGATTGATTGCAGCCACCGTCCTGGCGTGGCGGCGCAAGTGGCGACTGCCTATCCTCCTCGACGCGTTAGCGCCCGGATTGGTTTTGGGACAGGCTGTGGGTCGCATCGCCTGCCTGATCACCGGCGATGCCATGGGCAAACCCACTACCGGACCGCTGGGGTTCGCTTATGTGAGTCCGAACGCGCTGGTTCCGCAGTTGGGCGTGTACTACACTCCTTACCCGTTGTTCGAAATCGTGATGAATCTCGTCATCTTTGCGATACTATGGCGGCTGCGCAAACGCGACCTGCCGGACGGCGCCCTGGCGTTGATTTACCTGGTGCTGTACTCGGCAGGGCGGTTCATCATCTCGATCTGGAGTTCCTATCTGGTTGTGGCGTTCGGCTTGAACCAGGCTCAGATCGTCAGCGTGCTGGGTTTCGCCGTCGCGCTGCCTCTCTTGATCGTACTGTTCCTGAGACAGAGGAACACGCCGCGCGTCGCCTTGCAACCTTAGCCGCGCGTTTTTCTGCTGACTTCGAGACGATTCCTCCTGGCTTGTCTCGTGTTGGAAAGCGTGTAGCGGCGCCCAGCCCCATGTGCGCCGCTGCATGTTTTTTCGCCCTGCCAACTACCTCCCCGATACGCTTACCCCGCCGAATTGCTTGTGTCCCTGCGGGTGAAAAGGCGCTGGTCTGCATGTGGATAGAGCCGTATCGTTATCGGCGGAATAGTTAACGGATGAACTGATCTATAAGTTGAGAGGGGAAATCGGTATTATTAAAGCCGTAAATAATACGATGAGAGGATTAATCATGGTTGAGAAAGTATTTGAGTCCGGCGGCCTGGTGCGCGGCAGTTCCGGTCCGGCGCTGCAGGCATTCCTGCAACGGCAACCAGGGATTCACCATGCCGAAGCCAGTTATATGAGTGATACCGTCACGGTCGGCTATGATGAAAACGCGGTTTCTGAGGGTGACATCCGCCGTCTGATTGGGGAATGCGGCTATCACTGCCGTGGCGAGATGCTCCCCAGCCATATCTGCGCCCCAGAGCCTCGCCCCGCAGACGATCACGCGATGGGCCATGACCATGCGGCGCATGAACATGCCGGCATGGCCCACGATGCACATATCGGCCACGCGATGCCAGTCGCCCCGGAGACGAGTGGAGCCGCTGTCGTAGAACACGCCGGGCACGCCATGCCAACGGAGAAGCAGCCTGTGTCGGGCGAGATGGCGCACATGGCGCACGAGATGGGGCATGGTGCAGGCATGAGCATGGAAGGAATGGTGCGCGATATGCGCAACCGTTTCCTGGTCACGTTCATCCTCGCCATTCCCGTATTCCTATACTCGCCATTGGCGACAGAGGTGTTCAAACTCATTCTGCCGACGCCGTTCGGCATCCCGAATGAAATCCTGTTATTCCTGTTGTCAACGCCAGCCGTGATCTGGGGCGGGCAAATGTTTTTCGTCGGGGCGTACCGCGCCCTGAGGAAGCGCACGCTCGATATGTCCGTGCTGGTGGCGCTCTCGGTCGGCGCCGGCTATCTGTTCAGCGTCGCAGCAACGTTCCTCTTCAAAGGCGAGGTGTTCTACGAGGCGTCGGTGGTGCTGCTGGCGTTCGTGCTGTTCGGCCACTGGATGGAGATGCGCGCCAGATCCGGCGCATCGGACGCCATCCGCGCCCTGCTTGACCTGGCCCCGCCCAAGGCCACCGTCATCCGTGACGGTCAGCCGGTTGAGATCCCAACCGCAGAAGTGCTGGTAGATGACATCATCCTGATTCGCCCCGGCGACAAGATCCCCGTCGATGGCGTGGTGACAGAGGGCGAATCCAGCGTGGATGAGTCGATGATTACGGGCGAGAGCGTGCCCGTCAGGAAGCAGCCGGGCGCGACAGTCATTGGCGCCACCATCAACAAGACGGGCACGTTCCGCTTCCGCGCTACTAAAGTCGGCGCAGACACCGCATTGGCGCAGATCGTAAAGCTGGTGCAGGTGGCGCAGAACTCGAAAGCGCCCGCGCAGCGCCTGGCCGACCGGGCGTCGCAGTGGCTGGTGGCGGCGGCGGTAGGCTTCGGCTTGTTGACTTTCATCGGCTGGTACTGGCTGGCCGGTGCGACGTTCCTTTTCGCGCTGACGCTGGCTATGACGGTCGTTATCATCGCCTGCCCCGATGCTCTGGGGTTGGCCACGCCGACGGCCGTGATGGTCGCCACCGGGCTGGGCGCGATGAACGGCATCCTTTATAAGAATGCAACTGCTTTGGAGCAAGCCTCGAAGGCGCAGGCGATTATTTTCGACAAAACGGGCACCCTCACCGTAGGGCAGCCGCGCGTCGTGGAAGTGGTCGCGGCGGGCAATCCGTTGACGCAAGACGATCTGGTGCGGTTGGTCGCTTCAGCCGAGCAATCAAGCGAGCACCCGCTGGCTCAGGCCGTAGTCGATAACGCCTGGGAACGCAAACTTACGCTGAGTCAGCCAAGCGACTTCGAGGCGGTTCCCGGCCATGGGCTGCGCGCCACGGTTGATGGACATGCCGTGCTGGTAGGCAACCGCACGCTGATGAACGGCGATAAGATCGACCTGGACGGTCTGGGAGACCGGGCGGCGATGCTGGAGGGCGCGGGGCGCACGGTCATGTACGCTGCGGTGGACTGGAAGGCGGCCGGCATCATCGCCATCGCCGACGCGATACGCCCCACGTCGAAGCAGGCCGTGGAAGGACTGCACAAGCTGGGTGTGCAAGTCGTCATGTTAACGGGCGACAACCGCGCCACCGCCGAACGGATTGCCCGCGAGCTGGGCATAGACACCGTCTTCGCCGAGGTGCTGCCCGGCCAGAAAGCGGATAAGGTCAAGGAACTGCAGAGCCAGGGCAAGCTGGTCGCGATGGTGGGCGACGGCATCAACGACGCGCCCGCACTGGCGCAGGCGGACGTTGGGATCGCCATCGGGGCCGGCGCCGATGTTGCCATGGAGGCGGCGGACGTGGTGCTGATGAAGAGCGACCCGTTCGACGTGATCGGCACCATCGCCCTCAGCCGCGCAACCGTGCGCAAGATGCACCAGAACCTGTGGTGGGCCGTGGGCTACAACACGATCGCGTTCCCGATTGCGGCGGGGGTGTTCTATCCGGCGTTTGGGTTGCTGTTGCGGCCCGAGATCGCCGCGCTCTCCATGGCGGGCAGCTCGCTGCTGGTGGCGCTCAACGCGCTATTGTTGAAGCGAACGCGTCTGCCTGGCATACAGCGCAACCAGCCCGGCGATCAGGCGGGCAGGTGAAAATGCCTACTGCGTCCGGGCAATTCAGCAGATGCGTCATGCTGCGGTCAAGATATACCCTCATGGACGTTTGAGGCGCTGAGATTGTGAAGTCATATGAGGGTTGTAAAAGTGAAAACGACGAGTCGACGAGAGTTTCTGCGTTTACTGGGAATAGGTAGTGTGATGGCGATAACGGGCGGTGTGTTGAGCGGCTGTGGGACGCAGCCGGCCTCCAAATCCGCTCCGGTAGAATCCGGAGCATCGGCAACAGATGCCTCGGCCCCGGTTGATCTGGAGGTTGCGATAAAGAGCATCCAAGTTGATGTATCGATCCTGCCGGGCAAGCCCACCCGCGTCTGGACTTACCAGGCGCAGGTGCTCAAAGGCGACCCGGCCAGCGTACAGGCGCTGCCAGACAACTATTTAGGCCCCATCATCAGGACACGCAAGGGCCAACGGGTGCGTGTACAGTACACCAATGAACTGCCCGGCACTGCTGAACAATCCATCATTCACTGGCACGGGTTGCACCTGCCGGAGCCTATGGATGGTCACCCGCGCTATGCTATCGCTCCAGGCAAGACTTATACCTATGAATTCCAGGTGACCAACCGCGCAGGGACATACTGGTTCCATCCGCATCCTCATGGACGCACCGCCGGGCAGGTGTATATGGGTCTCGCGGGACTCTTCATCGTCTCCGACGAAGAGGAATCCGCCGCAGGCTTGCCATCCGGCAACTATGATGTCCCGCTGATCCTGCAGGACCGCAGCTTTGGCAAAGACAACCAGTTGGCTTACATCGCCAACCCGATGGGGGCCGGCATGATGCAAACCATGATGGGCTTCCTGGGCGACCGTATCCTGGTCAACGGCAAGCCGGACTTTACACTCCCCGTTGCCACGCGCGCCTACCGTCTGCGCCTGCTCAACGGTTCGAATTCGCGTATCTACAAGCTGGCCTGGGACGATGGCACGCCGCTCACAGTGATCGGCACTGATGGTGGATTGATCGAGAAGCCGGTTCAGCGAATATATGTCACATTGGCGCCGGGCGAACGCATCGAACTGTGGGCAGACTTCAGCGGGCGGAAGGTCGGCGACGAACTGACGTTGCGCAGCCTGGGGTTCTCCGGCGCGGAAGGCGTGGGCGCGAGTGGCGGCATGGGCGCCGGCGCGAGCACTGGACAGGTTATCACTGGAACCATGGACATGGGCGGAATGGGTAACAACGACAGCGGCATGAACATGGGCGGGATGAGTATGGGAAATGCCCAGGGCCAACCCCTTGCGCTTGGGGCGTCCTTCCCCGTGATGAAGGTGCGCGTGGAGCGCCGGGAGCAGGAAACGCTAAAGCTACCGGCGCAGCTTTCGCGCCTCGGCGGCTATCGCGTCGAAGACGCGGCGAACCGCAACAGCCCGCGCTCGTTCGGTTTAACCATGCGGAACATGGTCTGGAAGATCAACGATCGCACATTCGAAATGGAAGGCGTGACGGACGGCGAGACCGTCAAACTGGATACCACGGAGGTATGGGAGTTTGCTAATCAAACGAACCCCGGCGAGATGACCGACCCAATGGGGATGGCTCACCCGTTTCACATCCACGGCCTGCAGTTCCAGGTGATCGACCGCCAGGCGCTACCCGCGCTGACAGCCGGCTGGAACACCGTGCGAGAAGGCTATGTTGACGAGGGTTGGAAAGACACCTTCCTGCTGATGCCCGGCGAGCGCGTGAGGCTGCTGCTCAGGTTCAAGGACCACACCGGCTTGTTTGTCTATCATTGCCACAACCTGGAACACGAGTCTGCCGGTATGATGCGGAATTACCGTGTGACCGCGTGAAGCCAAACGACGCCGTCACACGCTCCAATAAGCAGATTTGCCTACCCTCAGCGGGTATATTGGCGCTTCCTTGTCCCCGCTTGCTCCTGTATTCTCTCAGCAGGGATTCGCGACAAAGCCTTACTGTGCCAGGACGCCCGCTGAGCAGGAGCAATACATCCGATTCCTCTCCGAGTGTTGGCTCGCGCGGCGTTTGCGGTTCACGATAACGCAAGCACGACAAACTGAGTGTGATCGAGATGGAAACGACAGAGTTAAATGTAGAAAGCAGCGTGTTTGTGAGCGCACTGGAGCAGGTGCTGCCGCGGCACGGCTACCGGACTATGCGCAGCTTCGACCTGCGCCTGGATAGCGACGCAGCGTCACAAATCCCGCAGGTGGAGCAGACATGCCAATGCGGCTGTGGTTACACGGTACTCCTTGTATTCCCGAATGCACCCAACGCCGGGATGGAGGGGACCATTTCGGTGCGTGGTATCGCCGAGCGCTCACTTGTCTCGCTGTTGGCGCCGGATAACGACGGTGAACTTGCCGCTCAGTTCCCAACCATCCTGGTTGAGGCTGTTGGGATGAAGAGTGATGACGGAGGGAACTCGCGCCGCCGCGCACAAGCATAATGGGTTTCATTATCTCGGTTGGCATCACGCTGGCCTGAGCCACTACGGAGACATTGCAGATGCAACAAACAACGCTTTCCCGGCGCAGAGTTCTCAGGCTGGCCGGCGGCATCCTGGCCGCCGCGCCGTTCGTGCACGCAATGGCGCCGGCGCTCGCAGAAGAAACCGATCCGGTCATCGTACCCTCAAGAAGACCCTTCGGGCGAGTTATCCAGGGCGGACTGGCTGTGCGCGAGCGCCCATCCGTCAAGGCCAAACGATTGCGCGTGCTGAAACTGAACGAAGTAATCGCCATCAAAGGCCAGACGACGAGCGACGAAAGCCCGACTGCGTACAACAAAACATGGTACCAGACCGATGACGGCTACACCTATTCCGCCTTCGTGCAGCCGTCCGAGAACACACTTAACACACCGCTGGACTCAGTGGATAAGAAAGGCTTCTGGGGTGAGATAACGGTGCCGCTCACCGAGTCGCGCAGCGCGCCTGCATCCAAGTCCTACTTGCGCTATCGTTACTACTATGGCTGTGTATTCAAGGTCATTGCGAGTGTCGTCGACGCCAGCCGGGTCGTGTGGTATCAGATTAGCGACGAATATGCCGGCAACGCCTTTTACGTCAAAGCTGAGCACATCCGCCCAATACCACCATCCGAGTTTACGCCCATCTCACCCGACGTGCCGATGGAAGAGAAGCGCATGGAGGTTAATCTCAAGCAGCAGGTAGCCACCGCATTTGAAGGAGATAAGCCCGTGTTCAGCGCGCGCGTGGCGACCGGCGCATCATTCCGCATGGCGGATGGGACAGTCCAGAACTTTGGGACTACACCCGGCGCACACCGCATCTTCCTCAAGCTGCCCTCTCAGCACATGGTGGGCGGGGCGGCCGGCGACAGTGACTATTACGACCTGCCCGGCATTGGCTGGGTGTCATACTTCACTACCAGCGGCATTGCCTTCCACGGCACCTATTGGCACAATGATTACGGTAAGCCGCGCAGCCACGGCTGTGTTAACATGTTGCCGGAAGATGCGAAGTGGGTCTTTCTGTGGACGCTGCCGACCGCTGCCTATGAAGAGCGTCGTGTGCGCACGACCAGGCGGACGGATGGTTCACTCGTAAAGGTTTACTGAACAGGTCCCGACAGGGCCATGTGACGCTATGGTTAACTCCCCGACTCAACGCTACAGCGCAGGCACACTGAACCGGGTTGCCGCGTGGATATTGCAGCGCTGGCTTCTGGTGATTAACGTGCTGGTGGGTTTCTATGTTCTCACGCCGTTCGCCGCGCCTATCCTGATGAAAACCGGTCTGAACAACCAGGCTTATGTCGTCTACGTTTTCTACAGCACGCAATGCCATCAGTTACCCGAACGCTCCTACTTTCTGTTCGGCCAATCCCTGACTTACCCTCTCGATCTCATCAACACGGTCCGCGGTAGCACCGCTGTTCTGACTCTGCGCCAGTTCATCGGCAACGACCAGATGGGCTACAAGGTGGCCTGGTCCGATCGCATGATCTCGTTGTACACCAGCGTGTGGCTCGGCGGCCTGCTTTACGCGCTCTGGCGGCGCCGGCTGCGGCCTCTGCCGCTGGTGTTGGCGGGCGTTCTGCTCATACCCATTCTTCTGGATGGCGGCGCCCACTTCATCTCTGACCTGCAAGGTTTCGGGCAGGGTTTCCACGACACAAACGCCTGGCTGCGCGCTTTGACGGGCGGCGCTTTCCCGTTAACCTTCTATGCCGGCGACGGGTGGGGATCGTTCAACTCCATCACGCGCCTGTGGACCGGCGTCCTGGCGGGTCTGGCGCTGGCATGGGCGATTCTCCCCCGGATAGATCCGATCATCACAAATGCCAGCAAATAACACGCAACAAATTACTGTTATTCTGGCGGATGACCACGCGGTCGTTCGCTCAGGAATCCGCGGCTTCCTGGAGCAGGACGAATGCCTGCATATCGTCGCCGAGGCTGGCAACGGCGACCAGGCGCTTGCGCTCACGCAGGCGCACAACCCCGATGTGCTTGTGCTTGATATCCAGATGCCGGGCAGGAATGGAATCGAGGTCGCCAAGGCAGTGCGCGCCGCCGGACTCAACATGGGCATTCTGATCCTGACAGCATACGATGACGAACCCTATATCCTGGGCGCGCTGCAGGCGGGCGCGAACGGTTATGTGCTGAAGACGGCGGAACCTGACGAACTTGTCGAGGCCGTGCACTCCGTTTATGAAGGGAAGTCCGTGCTGGACCCGTTGTTGACGCAGCGGTTGTGGCAACAGGTCGCTTCCAGATCCGCCAACCATGAGGGCGCGATTGCGGAAGCGCTGACATCGCGGGAGATCGAGGTATTGCGGTTGGTGGCGCGCGGCTTCACCAATAAGGCGGTAGCAGCCCAACTGGGTATCAGCGACCGCACCGTCCAGGGGCATCTGGCCAATGTGTTCGAAAAACTGCATGCCCAAAGTCGCACCGACGCAGTCATGATTGGCCTTCGGCTGGGGCTTGTATCGGCAAACGACAGATGAGCAAGCTGCTACGCGGCGTCACGGCACAGTTGCTCCTCCTGACTGTGCTGCCGCTGACTGTGATACTGGCGCTCATTTCCTGTGGCAGCATCTCGTTGCACCAGCAGGCGATGCGCCGTCTGGTCAGCGAGCGCGATGTCCGCGCGGTAGTTGCGATTGCCGGCTCCATTGGCGCAGTTCTCCAGCACAAAACCGATTTACTGGGATTGGTGGCAGATAACAGCTCGCGTGAGACACAGAACACCGACGCGCCTGCCATAGACCCCGAGATGGCGCGCGAGTTTCCCGGAGGTCTTGCGCTCTACGACAAAAACGGCGCTCTCATGGCGAGCAGCGCAACGGCAGCGCAGTGGGCGCGGTCAGCCTATGTCATTTCCGGCTCGTCCGCGGTATCCGGTACATTCGCTTCGCGTGTCGGAACGATGAACGATATGCTCGTGCTCCGCGCGCAAGACCGCTCGCACAGTGTCACGGCTGTGGGAATGCTGCCCGTGTCCGCACTCAACTTCAGTACATTAGTTAACCCATCGAACGAGACCGGTTCTATTGGCGCATTTTTGTTTGGCGCAGATGGCCGCGTGTTGGCCGATACATTGCCGGATCGGTCCGCCGGGCGCGACGATGCCAAAGGCACTTTCAGTGTGAGCGGCCATCCTGGCGTGATCGAAGCCCTGCATGGGCAGAGCGGCGGGTTGTTTCGGCCTGATCCGGTGAGCGGGGACGAACATGTCGTCTCCTACGCGCCTATTGTCACCAGCAACGGCGAGACCGGCCTGGGCGTCATCATCGAGGAGCCGTGGCAGACGGTGCTCGACCCATTGATGCGGTACTCACTCGCCGTGCCGCTCATCACTTTGCCCGTCCTGTTGCTGGCAATGCTGGCGGTCATGTTTGGTATACGCCGTATTGTCCAACCGCTGCAGCGACTCGACCAGCAAGCGCGCGATATCGGCGACGGCAATTATGGCGTGCTGAGCCAGCCGGTGCACGGGATCGAGGAAATCGACCAATTGCAGAACACGCTGCACAACATGGCCGACCGGATCCAGGCCGACCAGGAGCGACTGCGCAACTACGCGAAGGCCGTCACGGAGACGCAGGAGGCCGAGCGCAAGCGCCTGGCGCGCGAACTGCACGACGATACGATCCAGAATCTGATCGTCTTGAGCCAGCGCATCCAGGCGGCGCGCCAGAACATTGCCCGAGAGCAGCCACAAACCGCGGCTAAATTGGATGATTTACGCGGCGAGGTGGTGCGCATGATCGAGGACATTCGCCGATTCAGCCGGGCGCTCCGGCCGATCTACCTGGAAGATGCCGGGCTGGTAGCGGCGCTTGAGCGCCTGGCGGCTGAGGCTAATGAAACGGCGCGGCGCACAGTGGATGCGCCAGCATATGTTGTGGGCTTCATGACAAGCGGGCAGGTTTCGCGCTTGAAACCCGAAGCCGAATTGGCGCTGTTTCGCATCGCGCAGGAAGGCGTGGCCAATGCGCTGCGGCACGCCCATCCGACGAAGGTATCCATCACATTGACCGGATTACAGGAAGGCGGCATACAGCTTCACGTGGAAGATAATGGCCAGGGCTTCCTGGAATCGGTTGTGCCCACAGACGGGCGCAACAAACCGGCTGAACCCGGCGCAGGCGGTTTCGGATTCATGGGCATTCGCGAGCGCGCATCGCTCATCGGCGCCAGCGTGGCGATCTCCTCAGAACCCGGCAAGGGAACACGGATCGTAGTAACTTACCAGCCCCGGTAACGCATACGCCATTTCACCCTATGAGAATCCTCCTTCGCCAGGTGCAAGGTCTCCAGTATCCCTGAGATTGCCGTGGCCGTACCGTGGAAACCGCCTGGTTCAAACAGGCCGAATGGCCTGTTTACTCTGTGCGGAAATAGTGCATGATGAATCCCAGTACCCAGCGCGCTTCCGCGCACTGTATTTGCTCATTGCGGATCGGCGAGTTGTACACATGGAGAAGAAAACTTTACTTGGTGGACTCACCATGGGCGTGCTGCTCTCCGTCATGACACTGCAGTTCTCCCTCAAGCCCACCGAACATGCAATAGCCACACCGGTTGTCTCGGCCGCGACGGTCGCCTCGACCACCAACACGCTGCATGCCGAAGCCACCCATACGACGGCTCCTTCCAGCACTCCGGCATCCTTGATCAACAGGTCGGAAGTGATGCCCGTGGATTTTGACCTGGGCGTTCGCTGGGGTGATGTCGTGGCCAGGATGGTCCGGGCAGGCGCCATCGACAGAGAGAAGTTCAGCCAGTTATACGCGGGGAGGAAGGCATTAACGAAGGCGCAGTTACAGGTATTGGACACCCCGTCCAGCGCATCCATCGTCCTCAACCAGGATAACGCCGGGCTGCTGTTGAACCTGTTCTGGCCGTTGGGCATCGCCAACAAAAGTGAGGTGTTGTCCAAAGGCCCGCTGGGCACAACCTACAAGAGCAAAGCCGGCGATATGGCCTCGACGGGCGGGTGGACGTTGGCGAAGGGCGACGGCGCGACATACCTGAACAGCCTGTCGCTCGTCCAACTGACGGCCCGGCAGGAGGCGCTGGTCGCGGATATGGCGAGGCACATCTACCGGCCGTGCTGCAACAACGACACCTACTTCCCCGACTGCAACCACGGCGCCGCCATGCTGGGTTATATCGAACTGGCCGTGGCGCAAGGCCTGACGGCAGATCAGATTTACCGGAACACGCTGGTGTTGAACGCCTACTGGTTCCCGCAGAACTACGCCGCACTCGCCACATACTACAAGGTCAAACGCAACCTGGACTGGAAGGACGTCGACCCGGTGGATGCCCTGGGCATTAAGTATTCCAGCGGCAAGGGTTCCGGTGCGGTGGTGGCGGAATTGCAGTCCGACGGGCTGCTGCCAAAGGCGCAGTCCAGCGGTGATTGCGGGGCGTAAGTCCGAGGAGTTTGCCATGAATCAGCAAATAAGCCGCCGGGACTTCACGAAGGCAATCATGACCTTGGCGGGTTCTATCATGGGTGCTGTGGTTGCCCTGCCGGGTATCGCCTACCTTGTCTCGCCCGGCGCCAAAGCACAGAAATCAGAAAGCTGGAAGTCACTCGGGGCGTTCGCCAATTACCCCGTCGGCGACCCTACTGCGTTCAGTTTCACGACGACCAGAGGCAACGGCTGGGAGAAGACCGTCAAGAGTTCCACCGTCTACGTGTTGCGAGGCGCCGGGGACGATGTGAGAGTGTTCTCCAATATCTGTACGCACCTGAGCTGTAATGCAAGCTGGCACAAGGATGTCAACCACTATATCTGTCCCTGCCACGACGCGCACTATGCCATCGATGGCGCCGTGGTCTCCGGGCCTGCTCCACGGCCACTGGATCAGTATGAAGCAAAGATTGAGTCAGGCAATCTGCTCATCCACTTTAGTGGCTAGATCCTCCTGGTGACGCGGATACATTGTTGGCGCTCGGTATCCGAACATCTGCTGCACGAGGCGCTGCGCGGCTGGGTGATCGTGGACAAGACGGAGCGGCTGTGCGTGATGATCCTGCATCTGCACGGCGCCGGCGCGGACAGCGCCGATTACCCGATCACGCTGGCTGACAGTCTGGCCGTCGGCTCCAGCACGCGTTTCGACGCCACCGCGCGACGACGGGTGAGGCGCTTGTTTTGCCGCACTATAATCCCGCTCACAGACCTATGGCACAACCACCCGCCCCCCTCTTCCGCGATCCGATCTACGACGGCGCCTATCACATGGTTGTCGGCTACGTGTCGGGCGTGCGGCATGACTGGTCCGGCCCGCGCCATATTCTTCATTACACCAGCGCCGATCTGTATCACTGGCAGGTGCGCGGCCCGGTCATCAGCGACCGGCCGCACGAGGGGCCAAACGTGTTCGCGTGGCGCGGGTCGATCTGGATGATCACCGACACGTGGCGCGGTCTGGGCGTCTATCGATCCGACGATGCCGAACACTGGGAGCAGCAGGATAACATCCTCGCCGCCGGCGGCAAACGCCGCGACGATGGTGTGATGGGCAACCACGCCGACGTACTGGTCGCGGGAGACCGAGCGTATTCTTCTATTTCACGCACCCCGGCAGGACCGGGCAGCCGCGCGCGGACGGCGATACCATGCCGTACGACGAACGCCGTACATCCTTGCAGGTTGCTGAACTCGAAATCCGCGATGGCCAATTGGTGTGTGACCGCGACAAGCCATTTGACCTTGAGCTTGGATCCGTCGAATAAGAGGTTGCACATGCAAACCGGGAACTGCTCGCCGCAAAGCGAGGCCTACATTCTCAAATTGCGCGAATCGCCGGCATTTGGCGCCTCAGGATTCGACTTCGCCGGACTGCGCGAGGGCATGGCGGCACGGCGCGAACCTGTCGATACCAGCGTGAGTTGCACCCGGGCCGACATCGACGGCATTCCGGGCGCGTGGGTGTTTGCGCAAGGAGCCGATCTCGATATCCGCATGCTCTATCTGCACGGCGGCGGTTTCGTCTCCGGTTCGAGCGAGTTCTATCTCGCGCTGGCCGGACGCATCTCGACCGCTGCGCGTTGCGCTGTGCTCCTGCCGGACTATCGGCTGGCGCCGGAAAACCCTTTCCCGGACGGGCTGGAAGACTGCATCCGCGCGTACGGCTGGTTGCGCGCCATGGGCCCGCACGGGCCGGCGCGCGCCAGGGCTACCTTCATCGCCGGCGACTCAGCCGGCGGCGGACTAACCCTGGCGACCCTATTCGCGCTGCGGGATCGCGGGCATCAGTTGCCCCTCGCAGCGATCGCGTTGTCGCCCTTCGCCGATCTGACGCTGACCGGCGAGTCGATCCGCTCCGAGGGGCAACTCGACCCGATCATGCACCCCGGTTGTCTGCCTGACTTCGTCAAACGCTATGTCGCGGATGCGGACGTGCATCACCCGCTCGTCTCGCCCGTCTTCGGCGACTACAGCGGCATCCCGCCGCTGCTCATCCAGGCCGGCGAGCACGAGATCATCCGCGATGACAGCGTCCGGGTCGCGGCGAAGGCGCGTGCGGATGGGGCAGAGGTCGAACTGGAGATATGGCCGGGCATGTTCCACGTGTTCCAGTCTCATGAGCCTCTGCTGCCCGAAGGTGTGCAGGCTATCGAGCACATCGCGAGCTTCATGCGGTCGTGCATGGCGGAGTGACGCGCATGCGTCACACCGCAGCCCCGACCTGCCGCGCCAGCTCCGTAATCTCGCTCCAGGTGCGTTCGGGTATTTCGATGCCATGCTCAAGCCGGTACAGGCGGTTGCGCCACTCGGGGTCGCCGGGCATCAGTACGGCTTCGACGCCGGGCTTGGGCGGCGCAGCTTTGATCGCGCCATACAGCCGTTCCACCTGATCCGCGAACTGTTCGGGCGTGATAAAGGCGCCGATCTTCAGCGCCATCATTAATGTGCCATTGCCGCCGCCGAAATCGGGGAGCGACGATGGCCCGGTACCCGATAACGCTCCGCCAAGCAGCTCGCACATCACGCTGAGACCGTAACCCTTGTGCAGCCCGAAAGGCAACAGCGCGCCGCCGTCGAAATAGTCGTTCGGATCGGTTGTCGCCAGGCCTTCCTTGTCGATAATCAGGCCCGGCGCCACCGCCGCGCCCTTGTCGCGGGCGACCATCAGTTTGCCCTCGGCCACGCCGGATGTAGCGAAGTCGAGCAGAATGGGGTTCTCATCCGGCCCGCGCGGCACGGCGTAGGCCATCGGGTTGGTTCCCAGCATACGGGTGCGCCCGCCGAACGGCGCGACGCCCGGTCCGACGTTGGCCATGGCGATCCCGATGCAGCCACTGCGCGCGATCATAGCCGTGTATTCACCCAGCCGCCCCACGTGGTTGCAGTGCGCGATGGTGACCGCGCCGACGCTGTGCTGTTCGGCCAGCGATGCTGCC
>JAMCQN010000008.1:6883-7819 GCA_023382055.1 Chloroflexota bacterium | reverse complement strand
GGTCGACCAGGATCACCATCTCCACGTCGGAGTGCTTCCACTCCATCCCGCGCGCCAGGCTGCCGCCAAGCGCCACGCCGTGCACGTCATCGCGCTCGGCAAATGACCGCAGAACTCTGTCTGCGAGGGAATGCAGCTCCCGGCGCCAATGCTGCGCGGGTGCTGCGGCCGGAGGTTGTTCGTTGTGTGTCATGATGCGTCCGTCCACTCCCAGAACCAGTATGCCAGCCCCCTGAACTGTCCCCACCCGGCAAACGCGGCCTCGACCTCGGCCGGGCCGACCGCCGCGCCGGCGTGCCATTCCTTCGAGACCAGGGGCAGCGCCCACGAGTCGATGGGGATGGCGTCGTAATGGCCCAACAGCATCAACAGGTTGGCGACGGCATAGGGCCCGACGCCCTTGATACTGCGCAGCCGTTTGCGCAGGTCATCGGTGGGCAGCGCCGCGGTCTTGAGCGCCTCCAGATCGAGCGCGCCCGACGCTACCGCCTGCGCCAACTCCAACACGTAGGGCGCGCGGTAGCCCAGCCGGACCACCGTGCGCAGCGTCTCGGCGTCTGACTCAGCGATGCGCGCAGGTGTCGGAAACGCCCTGCGCGCAGGATCGCCCGGCAGCGCGTCACCAAACAGATCGACCAGCGCCCGCACCATGCGGATGGTGCCGGGCCAGGTCGTGTTGGTCGTCAGGATCGTCTTGACCACATCCTCGAACAGCGTGGCGCCGCGCAGCAAGCGGCCCTGTGCCCGCTCGATGGCCCGCGCCAGCCTGGATTCGTCCCGCGCGGCGGCGTAGAAGGCGGACAAGTCTTGATCGAGACCCAGCATCCACCGCGCCACGGCGCGGAGCTCATCATGCTCGGCCTCGGCAAGGTCGTCCGCGGCCGCGATCTCCGCGCCGCCGGGGGCTTCGACCCTGCGCAGCTCGGTCACCTGGCC
>JAMCQN010000008.1:0-6873 GCA_023382055.1 Chloroflexota bacterium | reverse complement strand
GTGCTCAGCCGGGCGACATAGGCCAGGCCGTCGCCGTCGCCCGAGAAAGGCGCAAGCTGCCGCCAGCCGTGCGAATCGGCAACGGCGCGGAAGGAAAAGGGTGGATGGGCGGCAAGGTACTGTTTCATAGACCGCTACACTCAATGCCTTTCCACTAGCGTTCCGGAATCGAAGCTTTAGTCGGTGAGAAACCGCCTGAAGGCTCTAGGCCGATCTCATTGTGCTTCTTGGCTCCCGCACTGAGATAAAAGTGCCACAACACGCGCGCGGCCACCGCCCGCCAGGGCCGCCACGGCTCGCCCAGCGCCTCCAACGCCGCGGGATCGGGTGCGGCTTCCAACCCGAACGCATGTCGCGCCGCGGTTGCCAGGGCCAGGTCGCCGGCGGGCCAGACGTCGGGCCGGCCAAGCGCCATCAGCAGGTAGATGTCCGCGGTCCACCGGCCGATCCCCACGACGCGGGTCAGCGCCGCACGCACCGCCTCATCATCGAGGGTGTGCAGTACGCCCAGGTCCAGGCTGCCGGAACGGATCGCCTGCGCCAGTTCGCGGCCATAGCGCGTCTTCTGGCGACTGAAGCCGACCGCTTTGAGCGTGACGTCGTCCAGTTCCAGGAACCGCTCCGGCGTCAACGGCGATGCGGCTTCCCGCAGCTTGTCGAACGCGGCGCGGGCCGACGCCAGCGACACCTGCTGCTCCAGGATGATGTGCAGCAGAGTCGGAAAGCCCGGCTCCCGCGCCCACAGCGGCGGCGGGCCGTAGTCGGCCACGATGCGAGCCAGGCGGGCGTCGCGCGCGGTCAGGGCAGATAGCGCGCCGGGGAGAGTTACATCGGTCAAGGCAGATAGCATCAAGACAAGCCAGCCCCCTGCATACGGCAATGGATGACGTGCTCTGCCCAGTAGACGACCGCTTCGGCCATCTCTGCCGCCTCTCGGAGTTCTTGCTCATCCACTGGCTCGGTTGTTCCAGGATATCTGCTCGCAACAGCGTAATCGCTCAAGCCTGCCGCATCCAGGATATCGGGAGGAATGGAGAGATCGGCTGGCAGGAGATCGAATAGCGTTCTGAGGTTATGGGTGCGCGGAACAGGAATCTCATACGCGATCAAAATCGCCTTCAGAGCTTTCTCAGCCGCTTGCTGAGCGTGGAAACAAAGCTGTTCGAGCAAGATACGGGGCGATGGTGTCAGAGTGGCGAGCGTCAGGTCGCTATAGGCGTGACGAAGCCAATCGGCAGCGCTGCCAGGCATGGAGGGTTCAGGCAACATAGACTTCCTTGCCCTCGCGCAAAATGGTTTGGTAAATCAAGCCGGGGTTATCGCGATGCAGCTCCAGATCCTCAGGCGTGGCGACGACAAGGTCGAAGGGGACACCCATGCCGCCCATTTGTCGATACAGTCGCTGCGCGGTCTTGCGCCGGTGAGTGCCGGTCGGCATCACAACAAGCAAGTCGAGATCGCTGTGGGGCCCCATCTCGCCACGGGCCGCTGAGCCAAATACGATGATCCGCAACGGCTGCACGGATGAGACGACGGCTTTAACCAGGCGATCAATGACCTGTGGATCAGGCTGCATGACACACCTCCGATCATACTCAGGGCGCAAACATTTTCGCGAGTACATCCAACACCGCGCTCTGAGTTTCAGACTCCAGTCGTCCGAGGAGTTTGACCAGCCGCACCTTATCTACGGTACGCAACTGGTCCAAAACGATCCGGCCCTCCTTGCCTTCAAACCGGCAGGGTACGCGGCTCGGGTACGACCGGCCCTGGGTCGTCATCGGCGCGACGATGACGGTGGCAATGTGGCGGTTCATTTCGTCCGGCGAAACGACCAGGCAAGGGCGCGTCTTCTGGATTTCGCTGCCGACTGTCGGATCCAGCGAGACCAGGTAGACGTCGAACCGCTTTACCATTCCCATTCCTCCGCGTCCCAGCCCGTGAGACTGGCCGCGCCGTCGAGCAAGCGGTCGTCGCCGCGCTGAGCCATCAGCTCGAATTGCTCGTCCCAACCATCGCGCGGGCGACGAATCGGACGGACAATGAGCTGATCGCCTTCGACGATCAGCTCGACTTCCTCAGCCGGGCCGAGCCGGTCCAGCAGCGGTTTTGGGATGCGGATGCCGCGCGAATTGCCGATCTTCACCACCCGCGTTGTGATTCCGATGCTCATAGAGGCGCTCCTTCGACACGATTCCCGGATGTAGCTACAGTGTAATCACTTCAATGGGGGGTGTCAAACTGGGATAGCCCCAACACTCGCCGTGCGATGGCGTCGATCGCCGCGATCTGCGCCGCGACCGCCTCCCGCGCCAGCCGCCGCGCCTGGACGACTCTACCTTGGGGCCGAATGTCTGCGATGATCGCGTGCGCCTCGCGGCTGAGTTGCGCCAGCGCGAGGTGATCGGGGTCGGCCGCATCGAACGACGGGATGGCGCACGCCTCGAACGGGGTGCGGGTGATATCGCGTTCACCAAAGAGACCGCGCGTCTGGAAGGCTTTGATCGCCTCATCCACAGTTGGCGCGTTGAGCAGCGCGCACAGGTAGTGCGCCTCGTCGCTATTGTCGGTCTCGTAGTAGTAGGTTTTGGTGTCGGCGATGAAACCCCGTGTTGAGTAACCGTACACTTGAAGAAGGGCACTTCGCAGTTCAATGACACAAGATGAAATGTGAGTGCCGTTGGTATTATAGAGCACCTTGAATGCGCCCACGGGATGCTGAACCGTCAGGTTGCGCTGGTAATCCAGGCGCTGGATAAAGTCATCGAACTGCGAAGTGCCCTTCTTCAATTCATCCCACTTTTGCTCGGCTTGCTTGAAGTACGTGCGCCAGGAATCTATTCGGCCATTAGCCAGGAAGTCCGCTTCACGCATGATCTTGAGCTGGCTGTTTTCCAGGCAGACTGGCAGCGCAACCAGATGAAGCCGCTGGTAACCGAACGGCAGGAGGAATTTGCTCAACAGCGTGGCGTACAGGTTTTCCGGGTAGACGCGGCCCTCCAACCGCACGCCTTTCCATGGCACTTTCGCTTCATCATCGGCATCGGGATCGGTCGCCATCGCGGGGCTGAAGCCACCATTCTGCAATGGACGCACAAAACACAGGTTGCGTGGCATGAGCGTTGCGCCCTGCCGGAACCGCTCGTAGTAATAGGGACCGGCCACTTCCACATCGCCGAGCAGCCGGGTGGTCGTCGCTGTGGCCGTCAGATAAGGCCGGGCATCGGCAAGCGTCATCTGGTACGCGGGGAGGGCGGCCGCGTAGCATGTCGTGGGCGCCTGATCCGTGTGTAAGTCATCCGCCTGGCGGATCAGCACGCACGACTCGGTGTTGAAGAGCGGGGTTACGGCCCGCAAATCGAGCACGCGCGTCAGCCCACGGCCTCGGAAGGCCCGATGCTGCCGTGCGCCCGTCAGCACGCTGCGCGGCATCACGAACGCGATGGTGCCGCCCGGCCGCAGGTAGCGCGCCTCGCAATGCACCATAAACAGCGTCGAAAGGTCCATCGTGGTGAACAGCTTGACATCGCCGCTGCCCAGCAGGCCGTACCCGAACGTCAGCTTCTTGACCTCAGCCTGGTAGGTCTTATCCTGGATGTAGCGGTAGGCCAGCCACGGCGGATTGCCGGCGATCACGTCAAAGCGCTGCGCGGCCAGCAGCAGCGGACGGGCGGTATTTTTCAGCAGGTAAGCCCAGATCGAGTTGCGCCCCTCGGCGATCAGCCGGTTGAGCAGGCGCAGGTTGCCCGCCCAATAGGTCTGCGAAAGATCGACGATGCCGCTCTGCGCCGCGCCGAAACGCTCGCGCACCAGCCGGAGGAAACCGGTCGTCACGTTCTGACCCAGGTCGTCGGGGCTGTAACGGGCGTATTCCTCCATTTGCTCGATCAACGAAGTGAACGCCATCGGCGAGCGCGCCACATCTGCAGGGATGTGAAACGCCTCGCTGCGGTCGCGGTCCACGGGCACAACCAACGTTTCCAGGTTCGGCCCCACCACCTCGGTCATCGCCAGCGTGTCGGCCAGATAGACCGGGATGGGCGGCAGTTGCACTTTGCCGTCGGTGCGGCTGCCGCGCATGTGCGGGCTGATCGCCAGGAGGTAATTGGTGCGTGAGATGGTCACGGCCAGCGGGTGCACGTCCATGCCGACGATGTTTTCCAGGGCGAAATCCACCAGCGCCCAACCGGTCAAGCCCTGGTCGGCCAGCCGGCGGATCGCAAGGAACAGGAAGGTGCCCGCGCCGCACGACGGGTCCATCAGGCTCTGCGGAGACCGATAGTCGATCTCTGTCAACGTCAGCTCGGCCAGCCAGTCCGGCGTGTAGAACTCTCCCAACTCGTGCCGCGTCTCCGGGTCCACCAAATCCTGGTAAAGCTGCTTGAGCAGGTCCTCGTTGATCTGTGACAGGTCGTAGACGCGCAGGCTATCGGCCAGCCGGCGAAGCATGGCGATCACGCTGTCCCGCACCGCGTCGTCCAGAATCCAGGCGAAAAAGTCGATCTCGCCCAGGTTGCTGACCCCGAAACGGTGGAACGCGTCGCCGGTGATGATGTCCCACAGCAGCGCATCGCCCTGCGGCGCGCCGTCCGTCAGCGCGGCATAAGCCAGCAGCTTGGCGAACTGGCTCAGGAAGGTGTGGCGGACGAATAGGGTGTCGTCGGCGATGTCGGAACCGTAGACCTTCGACAGCAGCGCGTGCCACTGGCGGCGCTTCACCTCCAGGGTTGGCGAATCGGCCAGCCGCGCCAGCAACGCGTGCAGCATCCGGTTGGCGGCGCCAAAAGAAGGGCTGCGCAGCCCGAACCGGCGCACCAGATCGGCGGACGTGGGCGGCGTGTTCCGCTGGCTGAACAGATAGGCATCAAGCCACAGGAACGCGCTTTCGGGATCAGCGGCATCCAGGTCGAAGCTGTCGTCCTGGCTCAACCCGCTCGCGGCCAGCGTGTAAACCTCAAACCGCAGGCCGTCGGTGAGCAGGCCCACACACTCAGCGCCGTTGGGCAACGTCACCAGGTAGTCGCGCAGCTCCCGCTGCCCGTCGCCGCGTTCCCGCTCCAGATCGCGTTTGAACTCGAAAACCAGATTGCGGAACAGCGCGTCGATCCAGCCGCGACGGCGCAGATCGATACGGATGAACTGCTCGACGTCCACCTCATCAGTTCGGATGCCAAACGCCTGGCGCAAAAGCTCGAGAAAGAGCCCGCGGCGGTAGTCGTGGTGACGATTCTCAGCGCGTGCGGTGCGAGCACTATTCAGGTGGCGGGTAAGGCTTGGGCGAAGGCGGGTGGTATGGGCATGGGCGAAATTGTACCACACCCAAAACCGGCAACAAAAAACCCCCCGCAGGTCCGGCCCGCGGGAGGGTTACGCGTCGAGCGCGTCTCAGCCGATCACTTCAGCGCCAAATTGTACTTCAGCGCCTCGTCTACTTCGGCCATCTTCGCCGGGCCAAGCTGACCTATAGGTCGCATAACTGTCTCCCCGCGGGGCGGGCGCAAACGTGTGTCCGGACCGGCTTGCTGGATCGTGGCGAGCTGAGCGCAGTTCACGGCGCTGCGCTCCGGCAGACCGCTCTCTTGCGGCTCGATGACCACCACAAACGGATAGGGTTGGGGCGGCAAAGTGCGCGTGATCGCCGCAACGACCGTCGTGGTGCTGTACCGGTTGCCGGTGTCGTTCTGGACGATCAGCGCCGGTCGCAATCCGCCTTGCTCGCTCCCTTTGACCGGATCGAACTCGACCCAATAGATTTCCCCACGCTTAACCGGCATGGGTCAAAACCTCAGCAAATGGTCGCGCAGACGCTTCCGCAAATTCGCCGGCTTCCTGTGAGTAAAACCGGTAACCTTCAGCCGCCAGCTTTTCTTCTTCTGCGGCCTTGGCCTGCGCCAGGGCGCGACCGATGATTTCGCTGCGGCTGATCCGCAACTGCTCGGCCTGCCGGTCGGCGAACTCGATCAGATGCGGCGGCAAAGATATCGTAACTTTGCGTATCAATGGTGCACGGGTCTGCATAAATGCCTCCACGATTGCCTTGTGTCTTCCCGATGTTACACTCATTATGGCCTGCCGTCAAGTCATACCCATGGTAGGAAAGAATTAGTTCCGCCGTTGGCGCAAAGAAAAAACCTCCCAGGAGTGCATCGCTGGAAGGTATACTCTGCGTCGGCGGAGGATGAACGCATGGCAATTTCTCGCTACAGATCCTCTGGTCGAAGCCCTGTCACTTTGGCAATACGCGCCAACATTCGCGGCCCGATCTCCTCCCGATCATGAAACGCAAAGACAAAGTCCGGCCAGTCGGGACGCGAGTGGGCCCGATGCGAACCGGCATCACGCTTGACGCTCCACCCGATTCGCAACGGCGCGGCGAACACCTGACGCGCTTTCGCAGATGGCCACTGGCTCATATGGCGGCAAAGGAGATTTGCAGCATCGGGGTGTTGGCTTCTTCACCGTGTTCGATACGGTCGGCAATCACACGCAAGCCGAGCGCCTTTACCTTTGCCACAGCATCGTTGGGAGTAGAACCGTACGCCAGGACACCAGGCAGTTCAAGTACTTCGGCAAGCCAGCGCCCGTCTTCTTCCTGTTCATACTCGATCGTGAATTTCATCTGCGCATCTCCCAGAAACGCAAACCACTCTCGACATTCATGCCTGAAATTGTATCACAGCCAAGACCGGCAACTAAAACCCTCCCGCGGGCCTGGCCCGCGGGAGGGTGCATTGCGTCAGCGGTCTGTCGTCCGCCGTCGACGGTCCGCGCTTACTTCTTCGGCGCGTGCTTGACCACCACCTGCGCCGCGGCCAACCGGGCCACCGGCACGCGGAACGGCGAGCAGCTCACGTAGTTGTTGCCGATCAAATG
>JAMCQN010000067.1 GCA_023382055.1 Chloroflexota bacterium | reverse complement strand
GGGGGCGCGGTACAAGTTCGAGCAACTGTTCGGCCAGGCGCTGAACAGCCCGATGGTCGCCAGTATGGAGCCGCTGGCAGGCACGCCGCTGCTGGCCAACAGCCTGGATGCGCTCAAGACCGCCGACTGCGTCATCGTGGCCGGTGCAGACCTGACCGTGCAGCATCAGGTGGCCGGGTTCTTCATCAAGCGCGCCCTGCCGAAGGGGACTAAACTGATCGTCATCGACGGCGCGGATAACGGCTTTGCCTCCTTTGCGGATTGCGCGCTGACCGCAGCCAAAGGCGCGAAAGGCGCGACGCTGGCCGCCATCATGAGCGACCCCGCCGCCGCGAAACTGGTCACGGGCGCGACGAAGCCGGTTATCGTGGTCGGCGCCGCCGTCTATATGGATGCAGCCGTCAAGCTGGCGGCGACGCTCAAGGCCGCCATCGTCAATGCGCAGGGTCAGGCCAACAGCATGGCCGCGTCTGCGTACAAGCTGGATAAGGCGTTTGAGCCAAAAGGCCGCCAGGCTGTGTACATGGCCTTGGGCGATGAGAAGGTGTTGCCGTCGCTGGCGCAACAGGTCGAAGGCGCGCCGTTTATCGCCGTGCAGGCCAGCTATGTGTCGCAGGTGACTGCCATGGCCGACGTCGTGCTGCCGGTGGAGATGTGGGCCGAGACCGAGGGCCATTACCTCAACCTGGATGGCCGCCTGCAGGAAGCGCACTGCGGGATTACGCCGCCGGCCGATATATGGGCAAGCACGCAGGTATTCGACGCGCTGGCCGAACGGCTGGGCATAAAGTTGGACGGCGAGTGGCGGAAGAGCCTGGAAGCATAGAATGGTGATTGTGTGACGATTGCCGGTTGCCGCCGCCGGATGCGCGGCTCAACCGGCTCATGAGAAGGAAGCAACGGGTATGGCGAAACCAAAGATATCAACGGATTGGCTGGCAGGATGCGCGGGATGCGAGATGTCGCTGCTGGACATCGACGAGAGAATCGTGCAGGTGGCGGAACTGGTCGACATCCGCTCGACACCAATCACCGACCTGAAAGTGCCCGACGAGAGTGGCGTGGATGTAGGCATCCTGACGGGCGCCGTGAACAACAGCTACAACCTGGAAGTGGCCGAGCGCATGCGCAGCCGCGCCAGGTGCCTGGTCGCGCTGGGCGATTGCGCCGTGTTCGGCGGCGTGGTGGCCATGCGCAACTTCTTCAAGCTGGAAGACTCGCTGAAGCGCGCTTATATTGAGACCGAAAGCACCGACAGCGAGGGCATGATCCCAACCGATCCGGAACTGGCCGTGCCTATGGAAGTCAAAGCCGTCAGCGAAGTCGTCAAAGTCGATTTAAGCGTGCCGGGTTGTCCGCCGGATGCGGATGTCATCTTTTACGCCCTCGCCGAACTGGCGCAGGGACGCGTTCCTGAACTAAAGGGTGACAAACTGCACTGGCATTGAGTCATTAAAGAGTTAGGATTTTTATGGTTTATCCGCAGGTTGTTTATTCTTGCTACCCAGACTCCCGGAATCTCCGAGATTCCGGGAGTCTATGCCAGCATTACCTGCCGGGTAATCCATTGAGTGAGGAGCGTTGTAATGGCAACACAAAAAATCACGATTGAACCCGTCACACGCATCGAAGGCCACGCCAAGGTGACCATTCACATGAAAGAGGATGGCGACGTCGAGCGGGCCTATCTGCACATCAACGAATTCCGCGGCTTCGAGAAATTCTGCGAAGGGCGCATGTACTTTGAGATGCCCAGCATCACGCCGCGCATTTGCGGCATCTGCCCGGTCAGCCATCACCTCGCTTCGGCCAAGGCCTGCGACCAGATCGTCGGCGCGGAACCGCCGCGCCCGGCCAATCTGCTGCGCGAGCTGATGCACATGGGTCAGGTTATCCAGAGCCACGGCATGCACTTCTTCGAGCTGGCCGGCCCCGACCTGCTGCTGGGGTTCGACTCCGACCCCGCCACGCGCAACGTGGTCGGCCTGATCCAGGCCAACCCCGCGCTGGCGCTGAAGGCGGTGAACTTGCGCAAGTTCGGCCAGGAGATTATCCACACGCTGGGCGGCCGGCGCGTGCATCCCAACTTTGCCGTGCCGGGCGGCGTGAATAAGGCGCTGCAACCGGCCGAGCGCGACGGCATACTGGCGGGCATGCAGGAAGCCATGGAAACGACCAGGGCCGGCATCGCCATCATGAAGGACTGGGCCGCCAAAAACCGCGAGGACATCGACAAGTTTGCCGTATTCCCCACCGGCTATTTCGGGCTGGTAACCCCCAAAGGCAACCTGGAACTGTATCAGGGCGAGTGCCGCCTGATCGACCGTAACGGCAACCTGCTGGAGCAGTTCCCCGCCACGCGCTACCTCGATTACATCGCCGAGCACGTCGAGAACTGGTCATACCTCAAGTTCCCCTACTACAAGAAGATGGGCTTCCCCGGCGGCGTATATCGCGTCGGCGCGCTGGGCCGCCTGAATGCGTGCGGCCAGATCGACACGCCCATCACGCCGCGCATTTGCGGCATCTGCCCGGTCAGCCATCACCTCGCTTCGGCCAAGGCCTGCGACCAGATCGTCGGCGCGGAACCGCCGCGCCCGGCCAATCTGCTGCGCGAGCTGATGCACATGGGTCAGGTTATCCAGAGCCACGGCATGCACTTCTTCGAGCTGGCCGGCCCCGACCTGCTGCTGGGGTTCGACTCCGACCCCGCCACGCGCAACGTGGTCGGCCTGATCCAGGCCAACCCCGCGCTGGCGCTGAAGGCGGTGAACTTGCGCAAGTTCGGCCAGGAGATTATCCACACGCTGGGCGGCCGGCGCGTGCATCCCAACTTTGCCGTGCCGGGCGGCGTGAATAAGGCGCTGCAACCGGCCGAGCGCGACGGCATACTGGCGGGCATGCAGGAAGCCATGGAAACGACCAGGGCCGGCATCGCCATCATGAAGGACTGGGCCGCCAAAAACCGCGAGGACATCGACAAGTTTGCCGTATTCCCCACCGGCTATTTCGGGCTGGTAACCCCCAAAGGCAACCTGGAACTGTATCAGGGCGAGTGCCGCCTGATCGACCGTAACGGCAACCTGCTGGAGCAGTTCCCCGCCACGCGCTACCTCGATTACATCGCCGAGCACGTCGAGAACTGGTCATACCTCAAGTTCCCCTACTACAAGAAGATGGGCTTCCCCGGCGGCGTATATCGCGTCGGCGCGCTGGGCCGCCTGAATGCGTGCGGCCAGATCGACACGCCCATCGCCAACGAAGAACTGAAGACCTTCCGGGCGCTGAACCCCGGCAAGCCGGTCGAGAACACGCTGCACTACCACTACGCGCGACTGATCGAGGTGCTATTCGCCATCGAGCGCGCCGAGATGTTGTTGAACGACCCGGATATCCTGAGCAACGATATCGTCAACACGAAGCGCGATTTCCACGGCGAAGCGGTCGGTGTGATCGAAGCGCCGCGCGGCACGCTGTTCCATCACTACTGGGTGAAGGAAAACGGCCAGATCGAGAAGGTCAACCTGATCGTATCCACCGGCCACAACAACTGGGCCATGAGCAACGCCGTCGACAGCGTCGCCAAGACTTACATCAACGGCCAGACTGTGCGCGAGGGGCTGTTGAACCGCGTCGAAGCGGCCGTGCGCGCCTATGACCCCTGCCTGTCCTGCTCCACCCATGCCCTGGGCCAGATGCCGCTGATCGTCGAGTTCGTCGATCCTGCCGGCGCCGTCACCCAGACGCTGCGAAGGGACTAGAGCCAATGCATCGTAGCGCAAGCTGACAGCTTGCGCTACGATCATAATTTGAAACCTAACCTTCACCTCTCACGGCCGCCTGGTAGCGCTCAGCCTGCAGGTTGAACATGCCGGCGTACTCGGCCTTAAGCGTCATCAGGCTGTCGTGGTTACCCTCCTCCACCAGCCGCCCATCCTTAAGCACCAGGATCTTGTCGGCCATGTGCACGCTGGAGAGCCGGTGCGTAACGAACACGGTGGTCCTGCCCTGAGTCAGTTCGGCGAAGTGCTGGTACACCTCACTCTCGGCATAGGCATCCAGCGCGGCGGTCGGCTCGTCCAGAATCAGCAACGAGGCGTCGCGCATGAAGGCCCGCGACAGCGCCACCTTCTGCCACTCCCCGCCAGACAGGTCCACGCCGCTCTCAAATAGCTTGTTCAGCATCGTATCGTATCCATTCGGCAGTCCTTCGATCAACTTTGCAGCGCCGCCCATGCGCGCCGCCCGGCGGATGCGCTCCTGGTCTCCGAGCGACTCTACGCAACCGAGCCCAATGTTCTCCCTGGCCGTCAAGCTGTAGCGGGCGAAGTCCTGAAAGATGGCGCCGAGTTGGCGGTAATAGCGTTGCAGGTCAAGCGTACGCAAATCGCGCCCATTCACGGTGACCTCGCCTGCAGTGGGGTGTACAGGCGGGTGAGCAGCTTGACGAGGGTGGTTTTGCCCGCACCGTTCTCGCCCACCAGCGCCACCTTCTCGCCGGGCCGGATGGTGAATGAGATGTCTTTTAAGGCATCACGGTCAGCACCCGGGTAGCGGAAAGAGACGCCGCGGAACTCGATAGGGCCGTTCATGTCGGGCTCTTGAGCTTGCCCAAGATCGGGTGCCTTCGACAGCGTCCCAGCTACGTCATCTGGTGCCAGGTCCAGATATCCGAACAGGGCGCTCAGGTAGACAGTGTTCTCGATGAGGTAGCCACCCAGGAGAACTGACCGGTCGAGTGACCACCGGCTGCGCTCGACGGCCTGGAAGATGAGGGCGATGTCCCCCAGGCTGATGCTGCCCGCCAGCGCCTGCAAGCCGGCGTAGACCCAGATGCCCGCTGTGCTGATCAGGGAGAGCAGCGTGAGGAGCGAGTTGGCGCGCTCCTTGGATAGGAAGATCGCCGCGAGGCTTCGGAAGTGCCGTTGGCACGCGCTGCGGTGGCGCCCGAGCAGGTGCTCCTGCAGTTGAAACAGGCGCACCTCCTTCACCGTCTCCCGCTCGGTCAGCAGAGAGGAGACGTAGTCGATCATGCGCTCCTCCGGCGCGCGGCGCATGATCAGCTCCGACACCTTGCGGGTGAAGTGCCCCTCGGTGATGATCTTGGGCAGTGTCGCCAGGACCAGCACGGCCGGCAGGACAGCACTGATACCGCCCAGCAGAATCAGCAGCGAACAAATGCTGATTAAGTTAATCACGACCTCCGATCCCTGGTAGATGATGTTCTGCAGCCGCCACACATCGCGCCTGGCGATGCTCATCTGATCATAAAAGGCCGGGCTGTCGAAGAAGGCCGCGTCGAGGGCAGCCGCCTTCTCGATGATGCGATATTGCGTGTGGTTGATGGCTCGCGTGTTCAGCAGCTCGCGGACGCTGCTCAGCACTGACTGCGACACCTGGCTGACGGCCCACACGCCGATGTAGAGCGCCAATGGCAGCAGCAGCACCTGCCAGCCGTTGTCCCCACGTTGCCCGAGCAGTGCGCCGATGCGGTCGATCATGAGCTTGGATATCCACACCTGCACGGGCGCCGTGACCGCGCTGAGTAACACGAGGAGGAGCGTTACCGCCGTCAGAGCGGGGTTGGCGTCCCAGACTATCCTGACTGCGCGCCAGTAGAGCGCAATGACATGCGTGGCTTTGTTCGCCTGAGGATGTTCTTGCATGGTTCCACCTTACCCCGACCAATAAACAGTTGGATTAACGCAGTAACGAACTGCGGACTCGGCTGGGCTGAGGTAGCCCAGTGTGCAATGGTTGTGTTGCGGATTGTAGGACGATTCAGTGAATCTGTATATTCGTTTAGTGAGGGTGCATAGATATCGATCTATGCAGGATGTGCCGCAAGGTGACACTAAAAATCCCCGGAATCTCCCGTAGGGATTCCGAGGATTTTATGCACTCCGGCGATGCCTTTCAGCGTATTCAGCTGAGTCCTCGATATCGGATCGATTGGCCCACAGGCTGAATGCGGGATAACGGCGACCGTTTTGCAGTGTGCTACTGGCAGTTGTGGCAAGAGTTGCCCTGAACTGGAGGAAACTTGATAAGCTACTCAGACTCCCGGAATCTCGCAGATTCCGGGAGTCTGGCGCCTGCGCACCTGCTAAGATTCCAGCAAACTCACAACGGGGTGTGAATATGCAGGAATTCAAAGATAAAGTCGCAGTGATCACCGGCGCGGGCAGCGGGATCGGGCGGGCGCTGGCCGCACGCTGCGCCCACGAGGGAATGCGCGTCGTCGCAGCCGACGTGAATGAGCATGACCTGAATGGGACAGTGCAGGCGCTGCGCGATGCCGGCGGCGATGCCGTCGCTGTGCGGACGGATGTGTCGAAGCTGGCCGACGTGGAGGCGCTGGCGCAGCAGACGCTGGACGCCTATGGCGCAGCGCATGTGCTGATGAACGTCGCCGGCGTGCTGGGTATGGGCACGACCATCTGGGAGACGCCGCTGGCCGACTGGGAGTGGGTGCTGGGCGTCAACCTGTGGGGGACCATCCACACCATCCGGGTGTTCGTGCCGCTGATGCTGGCGCAGGATACCGAGTGCTACATCGTCAACACCGCTTCGATGGTGGGGCTGGTGTCGGATAATCCGTTTGCGCCGTATCAGGTCTCCAAATATGCCGTCGTCGGGCTTGCGGAGAACCTCTACCACTCGCTGGCGCGACAGGACGGCAAGATCAGGACGTCCGTGCTGTGCCCGGGGCTGGTCAACACGCAGATCATGGATGCCGAGCGTTACGCTCGCGCGGAGCAGCAGGACGCGCCGCTAGAGCGCGAGGCCATCATGCGCAACATGCGCCAGGCTGCCGCATCCGGTATGTCGCCGGAAGAAGTTGCGGAGCTCGTCTTCAGGGCGATTCGCCGGGAGCAGTTTTACATTCTCACCCATGCGGATTCGGCGGCGCGCGTGCAGCGGCGCATGGAGAACATCATCCACGGGCGCAATCCGTAATCACGCCCACCAATAATCCTTGCGGAGGTTGGCGTCTATAAGACTCCCGGAATCTTCGAGATTCCGGGAGTCTGCGAATAATCCTTGCGGAGGTTGGCGGCAAAGGGTAGTGTCATCAAGAATCCCGGAATCTCGCAGATTCCGGGATTCTGTCTGGAGTCTGCCTGTGCCTGCGATCAATGACACTGGGGTCGACAGTCTATCCCAGATTCTTCTCCACGAACTCCCAGTTGACCAGCTTGTCGAGGAAGGTCTGCACGAAGTCAGGCCGGCGGTTCTGGTAGTCCAGGTAGTAAGCGTGCTCCCACACGTCCACGGTGAGCAGCGCCTTCTGGCCGGGCGGCACGGGCATCTCCGCGTTGGGCGTGCTGGTGATCTTCAACTTGCCGTCTTCCAGCACCAGCCAGGCCCAGCCGCTGCCGAATCGCCCCACGGCTGCGGCCTTGAACTGCGCGGCGAAGGCGTCGTAGCCGCCGAAGGCCGCGTCGATCATCTCGGCGAGTTTGCCGGTCGGCTTGCCGCCACCGCCTTGCTTCATACAATGCCAGAAGAACGTATGGTTCCAGATCTGTGCCGCGTTGTTGAACACGCCGGCTTTGGCGGGGTTGCCGGCGACGGCCGCGATCACTTCCTCAAGGGCTTTGCCTTCCAGGTCGGTGCCGGCGACCAGTTTGTTGAGGTTGTCCACGTAGGCTTTGTGGTGCTTGCCGTAGTGGAAGCTGATCGTCTTCGCTGAGTAAAACGGCTCCAGCGCATTCTCGGCATACGGTAATACGGGCAGTTCAAACGTCATTGTTTTATCCTCCAACGCGCCGCGATTGTGCGGCGCGTTATAACCAGCACATACGCAACGATGGCGGCAAGTATAAAGCATC
>JAMCQN010000048.1 GCA_023382055.1 Chloroflexota bacterium | reverse complement strand
TATTCAGTATGTTCTTCACTTTGCGCTGGTGCGCCAGACGCTGCCTTATCCGGCGCGATTCCGCCTGGCCGCCATGACCGGCCGGGTGGCTGGGCCGGTGCAGCGCTTCCTGCCCGCCTGGCTCGCGGCGATGCTGGCGCTGCTGCCCGCGCAAGTGCCGCCGGCTGCGGCGCTGCCCGATGTGGTTCCGGCAGAGGGCAAGCGCAAGGCGCGCGTCGCGCTGCTGTCCGGTTGCGTGCAGCAGGTGCTTGCCCCGGATATCAACTGGGCCACCCTGCGCGTGCTGGCGCGCAACGGCATCGAGGTCGTCATCCCGCGCGGGCAGGGCTGCTGCGGCTCGCTGATGATGCACAACGGCGACGATGAGGCGGCCCGCCAACTCGCGCGCCGGAACCTGCGCGCCTTCCCGCAGGATGTGGACGCCGTCATCACGAACGCCGCCGGCTGCGGTTCGGGCATGAAGGAGTACGGCCTGTTGTTCAAGGGCTGCGCCGAAGAGGACGCGGCGCGCGCTTTCGCGGCGCGGGTGCGCGATGTGGCGGAATTTCTGGCGGATTTCGAGATTGCCCCGCCGTCGCTGCCAAAGCCGCTCAAACTGGCCTATCACGACGCCTGCCACCTGGCGCACGCGCAGGGCATCTCCGACGCGCCGCGCCGGCTGTTGCGGTCTATCCCCAACCTCACCCTGCTGGAGATTCCTGAAGGGGAGTTGTGCTGCGGCTCGGCGGGAACCTACAACCTGGAGCAGCCCGAACTGGCCGGTGAGATCGGCCAGCGCAAAGTGAAGAACATACTGAATACCGGTGCCGATGCCGTGGCTGCGGGCAATATCGGCTGCATCGTGCAAATGCGCACGCAACTGGCCCGGCTGAACAAGCCGATGCCGGTGTTGCACACCATCGAGGTGCTGGATCGCGCCTATCGCAACAGCGATATCGCGGCTTAAGTGGCGCGGCGACACACGAACACATTGTGCCAGCGTCGTCACTCAGCCGCAAGCGGCGCCGCTTGCGCCATCCGCCCCGGTCACGGCGGTTTCGATCCGGGGCGGGGCAAGGCGCTGCATCGTTCTCATGTCCGACGGCACTGTGCTGTCATCCATTGATCGATCCTGACTCACAGGACACTGGCGCCGCCTCTCGCCAACGCCGACGGAGCAGAAATAGGCATTGACCTGTCGCACACAACAGCGTAAAGTCCCATTAAAATAAAACGGACAATACGGAGATATACGATGCCGACAGCGCTTCAACTATCAACTGCCGAACGCCAGACCTATACCGAGGCTATTCGTCGGCGCATGGCGCTTCTCGATAGGCCGCTTTCTACAGACGAGAGCTTAGCGCGAGATAAACTGCTGGAGCGGATCCGGTTGGTTGCCAAGGAGATTAAAGCCCGCCTGGGCGCCAGGCGTGTGATTCTGTTCGGCTCTCTCGCTCATCAGGCATGGTTCAGGCAAGACTCGGATGTGGACATAGCCGTTGACGGATTGCCGGATACCGCCTACTGGCAAGCCTGGAAGATCGCCGAGCAGATCATTCCTGAAAAGAGCATTGACTTGATCGACATTGATACAGCAAGCACGTCTCTCAAGCAGGCGATTGAACGCCACGGGATTGAGCTGTGAATACTGCTATCCAGGAGATCGTTGAGCGCATACATGGCCAGGTTATCGATCTTGACACGACCGTTCACAGGCTACTGCGCTCTTGGGCTGTCGTCAAAGAAAATACAGAGGAGCAAGCTGTATACCTTGATTCGGTAGCGCTCAACCTGCACAGTTTTTATTCGTAGGTCTGGCGTCTTTTTGAATTGATTGCCAGGACTGTGGATCAGGTGATTCCGGAAGGTGAGAGTTGGCGCCGCGAGATCCTATCGCAAATGGCATCAGACCTGCCCCAGGTGCGCCCAGCCGTAGTTGGACTCGAGAACGCAAAACGACTCGATGAGTTCAGGCGCTTTCGACATCTAGTACGCAACGTTTACGCATCTGAACTTATCCCAGAAAGAATGACCACCATGCTCACCGACCTGCCTGATTTGTGGAATAGTCTGCGCACGGAACTCCTCGCATTTGCTGAGTTTCTTGAACAAGCAGCCTGATTAGCCTCACACGACCTGCGGCGACGAAAAGGCCACCAGGCCGCCGTATGTCGAAAGCGTTTACATGAAGCTCGAAAAATCGCGCTGACCTGTTAAGATGGAGGCTTTCTCCGCGCCATCCGCATGTGACGGCGCGGATACAGGAGGGTTCAGCCATGTTGATCGTCGACGCGCATCTGGACATTGCGTGGAACGCGCTGCAATTCGAGCGCGACCTGCTGCAATCCGTCCACACCATCCGGCAGACCGAAACGACACTGGCCGGCAAGGGCCGCGCCCTGAACACGGTGGCGTTGCCGGAACTGCGCCAGGGGCGCGTTTTCCTCAGCGTCGCCACGCTGCTGGCGCGCGCCAGCGGCCATCCGTCGCCCGGCATCGAATATCGCTCGGTGGAGCAGGCGCATGCGGTGGCTAAAGGCCAACTCGCCTATTACCGCGCCCTCGAAGCCGCCGGCCACGTGCGCGTCATCGAGACTGCCCAACAACTGAACGAACATGTGGCGGCGTGGCAGGCTGTCGATGCCGCCGGCGCGCCCGCAGCCTATCCCCCGCTCGGCTTCGTCATCTCGATGGAAGGCGCCGACCCGATCACCCGCCCGGAAGAACTGGAGCGCTGGCATGGGTTGGGATTGCGGCTGCTCGGCCCCGCGCACTACGGCCCCAACCGCTATGCTGGCGGCACCGGCGTGGAGTTGGGCCTGACGGACGGCATGGGCGCGCCGCTGCTCCAGGAGATGCGCCGGCTCAATATCGCACTGGACTGCACGCACCTGTGCGACCAGTCGTTCTGGGAGGCCGTGAAGGTTTTCGACGGCCCGCTGCTCGCCAGCCACCAGAACTGCCGCGCCCTGGTGCCCATGCAGCGCCAGTTCAGCGACGAGCAACTCAAGGTCATCATCGAGCGCGGCGGCGTGATCGGCGCCTCATTCGACATCATCATGGTGCGCCCCGGCTGGCAGCCGGCGACTATGCACAACCTGACCGCCCCGAATCCGGTGCTGCTCAGCGAGGTCGTGCAGCATATCGACCACGTGTGCCAACTGGCCGGGGACGCGCGACATGCCGCCATCGGCAGCGACCTGGACGGCGGTTTCGGCCGCGAGCAATCGCCCCGCGACCTGGACACCATCGCCGATCTGCAGAAGATAGCCGGCCTGCTGGCCGCGCGCGGCTACAGACATGAGGACATCGCGGCCATCCTGCACGGCAACTGGCTGCGTTTCCTGCAGCGGCTATTGCCGTGAAAACGCCCGCTCGCCTGTTTGCAGCAAGGCGATATAGACAGCACACACCGTGATTACAAACTCCAGTCAAGTAAATCCCGAATGGCTCACGCTGGCGCTTCGCCAGAGCGGACGCCTGCCATGCGGCGAAGTCACCGGGGTGCATGTCGCCGCGGAGCCAACCTATACCGCGACGATTGCGCGCCTGACCCTGGCTTACTCACATGGCGCGCCGCCGGAAGCGCCACGCCGCCTGTTTTTGAAACTCGCCAGACTCGATTCGGGGCAGCGTGCGGTGGGCAGCGCCCGGTACCGCCATGAAGTCGATTTCCACAACCGGGTGGGCAGGCTGATGCCGCACCCGCCGATCGTGCATTGTTATCATGCCGTCTACGACGAACAAACCGGCGCTTCAGCGCTGCTCTTCGACGACGTTTCTGAAACGCACTTTGCAGGGACCAGCGCGGCCCCGCCCGGCCAGCCTTATTGCGAAAGCATGATCGACGCCTTTGCCGCCCTGCACGCGTACTGGTGGGACAACCCGGCGCTCGGCAGTATTGACGACTTCCCCAGCGAAGAGTCGGCGACAGACACCATCACCGGCATCCGCGAGAGTTTCCCCGCATTTGCCGACTTCGCCGCAGATCGCCTGTCCGCCCTGCAGCGGCTTTTATATGACAAAGTGCTTGCCGCACTCCCGCGCCTGCTGCAGCGTGTCACAGGCGGGCATGACTTGACGCTGATCCATGGCGACGCCACCCTCTCCAATGTCATGCTCCCCCGTGATGCCGGCGCCGGGCAGGCGCTCATCATCGACTGGCAGTTCTGGGGCATCAGTTTCGCAGCGGAAGACCTGTCGAATCTGATGGCGTTGTTCTGGGACGGGGAACAGCGGCGATGCCTGGAACGCCCCCTCCTGGTGCGCTACCACGACAGGCTGCTGCGCCACGGCGTCGAGCATTACGCCTGGGCGGACTGCTGGCATGACTACCGGCTGGCGGTGATCGTGCGCGTGCTCTTCATGCCCATGTGGTTCTGGCGCACCGGCGCGCCGCCGGCGTCGGTGTGGCCCAATCTGTCGAATGCGCTGCAAGCGTTTGATGACCTTGACTGTGTCGAGTTGCTGGACGGCTGACAGGTCATCGTCACCGACTTTCAAGCAATCTCATGCTGACGCGGATGAAACCGGCAAAACTTTACGAAGTTGACAGACCTTAAGATTTCATGCTTATACTGTTCGTATGCGGGAGCGACAAACACCTACGGTTACCACACAAGTTTCGATCGAAGAATTCAGGATTCACTTAGCCGACCTGATTGGGAAGGTGATGTACGGTCACGAAACGGTGGCGATTACCAGGTACAAACGGCAGGCCGCCATCCTCATCAGCGCCGCCGAGTATGAACGGCTGCTGGACCCGACGAAACGATTGATCAGACGACAATGGCAAGCACAGGTGCGCAAGCTGAAAATCGCCCGGCGCAGTGTTCAAGAGGTTGACCCAGACGAGTTAGAGGCTCTCGTTGCCAGGGCGGTTAGCGAAGTCCGCGCCAGGAAAAATGCATCTGAACGATGATCCCGATGATGATATGTTTATCACCGCACGGCAGTTTGCTGATGAAGTCTTGAGCCGGTCGTAATATGCCTGATGACCGTGCGCTAAATATACAATACCGGCTTGGCTCAGGGTCGCTTCCTGCCGGGTTGAGATGTCCGGCGGGTCGATGTTTCGCCGCCAGCGGAAGGAGAGAGCATCTGTGAACGCTCAAACCGACCGGCCGCAGGATTCACCGTCCACCGACGAGATCGCAGTTCATGCCCTGAACACCCCCGCGCAGTTTCACGGCAGACCGCAGATGGCGCAGGCGCTGACCGATGAGTTGCGGCAACTGCTCTAAACCACTCGATTGAGCGGCGGCATCACTCGTCGTGCTCGTGTTCGCGCGAGACCACTGCCAGCCGGCCCTGTTCGCCCCGCGACATCAGGACGATTCCGAACGTTTCGAGCAGCGCCTCCGGTGTGATCGTGTCGCGCGGTGGACCCAGCGCGATGACGCGATGCGCCAGCAGCATCACCAGATCGCAACTGGACGCCTCGTTGATGTCATGCGTCGCCGCCGCCACCGACACGCCGCGCGCCAGTTCGCCGGCGATCACCTGCATATAGATCTCTTTCCCGGCGGCATCCAGGCTGGCTGTCGGCTCGTCGAGCACCAGCAGGTCCGCGCGGCGGGCCAGCGTCTGAGCCAGATAAACGCGCTGCTGCTGGCCGCCCGAGAGCGACCGCACGGGCATTTGCGCCATTTTCTCGATGCCCATGCGGCGCATCGCGTCGGCGACGATATCGCTGTCTTCGCTATGCATGCGCCCAAGCAGACCGCGGGCGGTGAAGCGCCCCATCTGGACGACATCCACGGCGCGCAGCGGCAGCACGAAGCCGGAAGCGTGGAACTGGCTCAAATAGGCGATCCGCTGCGGGGTCCTGCCGGGGGCCGCGCCCATGACTTCCAGACGCCCGGCCAGCGGCGCCAGCAACCCGACGACGGTCTTCAGCAGGGTGGACTTGCCCGACCCATTCATGCCCACCAGCGCCAGCGCCTGACCGCGCTTCAGGTCGAGAGTGATATCCTGCACGACGGCCTTGCCGTCATAGCCCACCGACAGGCGTTCGGCGCACAGATGGATGGCGCCATCACTGCCGGTCACCGCGGCGGGGGAGTTTAATACGCTGTTCATCAATGCCCCGACTCCGCCGTATGCGTTGGCGCGGGCCGCGCCGTCCGGATAAAAAACACCGCGAAGAAAATCAGGGTCGCAATCAGAACGATGGTCGAACCCGCGGCGGTGTTGAAGTGATAACTCGCCAGCAGGCCGGCGTATACCGAGACGGAGCCGAAAAGCGCCGCCCACGCCATCATCGCGCCGATGCGGCGCGCGATCAACGCCCCTGCCGCCGCCGGGGCCAGCAGCATGCCGAACACCAGCAGCGTGCCCACCGTCTGGAACGAAACGATCACCGTCAGGGCGATCAGCGCCAGCATGATGTTGTGATAAAGCCGCACGGAGAAACCCGACACCTGCGCCTGTTCCGGGTTGAAGCACAGCAGCAGAAATGGCCGGTAGCAGATCACCGCCGTTATCGCCACCGCCAGGGTGGCCGCCAGTTGGATCAGGATGGCGGACTGGCTGATGCCCAGCACTTCGCCGAACAGAATCCGCACCAGGTCGCCGGTGAACGCGGTGGAGCGCGAGACGATGACCACCCCCAGCGCCAGCATGCCCACGAACAGCAGCCCGATGGCCGTATCGGAGGACAGCCGCGAGCGCTGGGTGATCAGGCTGATGCCGCCGATCATGACGGCGGCGCCGGCGGCCGCGCCCAAGATACCGGGGATGTTCAGAAGAATCGCCGCGGCGATGCCCGGCAGCACGCCGTGAGACAGCGCATCGCCGATAAAGGCCAGACCGCGCAGCACCATGAATGTGCCCACGATCGCGGCTGATACCGACACCAGCACGCCGGCGGTCAGCGCGCGCAGCATAAAGTCGTTTTGTACGAATGGATTAACAAACCAGTCCATCATTCACCACTCCGTGCTACTTCAGGGCGTCGACAATGGTCTTCGCGACATCGCGCATAAAGGTGAAATAAGAGCCGTCATCGGGAAGCATGTGCGTGGTCAGTTGCACCACTTTCACGCCGGTTTCCTTGCCGATGGCCTCGGCGACAGCGGGCGATGTGCCCAGCTCCGTGAACACCGCATTCACATGGTTCATCTGGATCAGCTTCTTCAGCGCGGCCAGATCGGAGGCCGAGACTTCGGCCTGCGTCGTGATACTGGGCACAATCGCGCCCACCAGCTTAAACCCGTAGTGTTGCGCAAAGTATCCCATGGATTCGTGCCCGGTGACCAGACGGCGATTCGCGGCGGGCAGTGCAGCCACATCGCCGGCTACTTCCTTGTCCAGGCTGTCCAACCGATTGGCCAGATCCTGCGCGCGGCCGGTCACATCGATGCCCAGGTCCGCCTTCAGCTTCGTCGCTAGCGCCAGTTCTACCGCCTTCATCGCCGTTGGATCCATCCACAAGTGCGGATCGTCCGCGCCGACCGCCTGATCCGGGTCGCCGCTGGGCAGACCCTCGCCGGGACCGACCTTGCGCACGGTGATGGCGTCGGAAGCTGTGAAGAAATCAACACCCGCATCCCTGGCCTGCAGGAGCGTTTTTTCCATCCCGCCCTCCAGGCCCAGGCCATTCTGCACCACCAGGTCGGCCTTGTTGATGATCTCGATATCTTTAGCCGACGGTTCCCACTCGTGCGGGTCCTGTCCATTGGGCATGGGGACGATGACATTCGCCTTGTCCCCGACCAGATCCTTCACCACCGCGCCGAGAATGGAATAGGTCACCACGATGGTTTTCATGCCGGGCGCTGCCGCATCCTGGGCGGCGGGTCCGGTTACCCCGCAGGCGGCAAGAGAAACCGCACATGCCGCGGTCATTACGAGCCGATATAACAGCTTAGTTTTCATCATTTGCTTACTTCAAAGTCCGACGGCATAAAACTGCACATACGACAAAAACGCAAAAAAACTGAAAATGACTATCAATTTCTAATCTAAACGAAACGGCCTATCACCGTACTTCTTGTCTTACACCGCGCCGGGATGTTCTAAACGGCAGTCCGGGCACAGGCCGAACATCTCCAGCCAGTGCTCGCGCACCTGAAAGCCGGTCTGAGACTCCACCGACGCCACCACGGCGGCGATATCGCAGCCCTCAAACTCAATCGTGCGATGACAGCGTTCGCAGATCACGTAATGCCCGTGATGGTGCTGCACGGGCGCATACGTATGGCAGCCGTCATCCTGGTGCAATTTGCGTACCAGCCCCAGTTCCGACAGAACTTCCAGCGTGCGATAAACCGTCACGATCCCCAGCGCGGGATGATGGGCGCGCCCCAGCGCCAGCAATTCGGCGGGGCTGGCTTGTCCATTGGCATCGAAAAGCGCCTCCAGCACCGAGCGCCGGGCGCGCGTATTGGAATAGCCTGCCTTTGTCAGCGTCGCTAACATGGCATCCGGTCCCGGTATGGCCTGGTCGCGCGTTATTTGAAAACCATTTTCAGTTTTCACGCCCATATCATAACACAACTCCGAGGTTAACAACTCCGAGTTCTCGCAGAACTCGGAGTTGTAAGAGATGTCAGCGGGTGGCGCCGAACAGCACGTCCACGCTCATGCCCGCGCGCAGACCCGCGGGCTGCGTGTCCAGTTCGATGGTCGTCTTGTAAACGACATCGCCGCCCAGTGTGTCGGCCAGGGGTGCGATCTCGCGCACTTTACCTGCAACCGTTTTATCCAGCGCCTTGATATAAACGCTGACGGGCTGGTCGACCTGCACCCTGGGCACATCGCGTTCGCTCAGGTCGGTGGTTTCGACGCGCAAATGATTGAGGGTGCCCAGCGCCATCACCGGCGCGCCGGGCACAGCGGTCTCGCCGGGCTGAATCGCGCGGCTGAGCACCACGCCATCCAGCGGAGCCGTGAGCACGTACTGCGGCACCTGCGCCTGCAGCACAACCAACGCAGCCTTGGCGGCATCCACCTGCGCCCTGGCCGCGTCCAGTTGCTGTGCGCGCGGCCCAGCCTTGAGGGCGTCCAGTTGCGCCTGTGCCTGCGCCACCTGTGCCTTGGCCTGCGCGATGTCGGCGTCGCGGGCGGGATGCATGGCTGCATCCAGCGCGGCGCGCGCGCTCTGCACCTGCAGATAGGCCGCCGAGAGTGTAGCGGCATCCGGCCCGCGCACAGCCTGATCGTAGGCAGCCTTTGCGGAGGCATAGTTGTTCGTCGCCTGCTGCAGCGCCAGGGCGGCGGGGCTTGCGCCGATGGCGGCCGGGTTGCTCTGGTAGGCCGCATCGTAAGCAAATTGCGCCTGCTGCCGCGCCGCCTGGGCATTCTTCACTGCGGCTTCGGCAGCGGCATAATCCAGCGGTTGCGGCCCAGCCTTCACCTTGTTATAGGCATCGGTCGCAGCGGTCAGCGCCGCAGCAGCAGCGGCGATATCCGACGGGCGCGAGCCTTCGACCGTGCGGTTGTAGGCGGCGGTTGCGCCGGCCAGAGCTGCCTCGGCCTGGCGCAGTTGCTCGTTCGTCGGCCCGGCTGCCAGCAGTTCGTAGTTGGCTTGCGCGGCAGCTACCCCCGCCTCAGCCTGTTGTATCTGCGCCTGCAGCAACGCGTCATCGAGCGTCACCAGCACCTGCCCGGCCTTCACCGCGTCGCCGGCGGCAACGCTCACCGTTTTCACGCGGCCCGACAGCGAGAAGGATAGATGGACTTCCTGAGCGGGCGCCACATTCCCAGAGGCCGTCACGCCGCCGCTGGCAACCGAACTAGAGGGACGCGAAGACGCTGTGGGCGCAGCGCTATTGTTACTGCCCAGCACGACGGTCGGCAGCGCCGCAGGAGATGCCTGCCCCAGACCAGAGCAGCCGGCTAACGGTACAACAGCCAGCAGGATCAACAGTGATTCGATTTTCATCTTACACACCTGCGCCGACTTTCTGCGCCACGTTATTTTCGATGATGCGGCCATCCCGCAGCGTGATGACGCGGCGGGCGTATTTGATGACGCGCGGGTCGTGGGTGGCGAAGACGAAGGTCACGCCGGTCTCCTGGTTGAGCCGCGTCATGATATCCATCACCTGCGCGCCATTGGGCGTATCCAGGTTGGCGGTCGGTTCGTCGGCCAGGATCAACGACGGCTCCGTAGCCAGCGCGCGGGCAACGGCCACGCGTTGTTGCTGGCCGCCGCTCAGTTGATCGGGGCGATGGTGCGCGCGTTCGGTCATTTCGACCGATTCAAGCAGGTGGGTCACCCGTTTATGGCGCTCAACGCCGTTCATCCCGACCAGCAGCAGCGGCATCTCGATGTTTTCATAAGCCGTCAGGGTCGGGATCAGGGCGAAGAACTGAAAGACAAAGCCGATCGTCCCGCGCCGCACGTCGGCGCGCTGGTTGCGGTTCAACCGGCTGACATCCTTGCCGTTGATGTAGATCCGCCCGCTGGTCGGCTGATCCAGGCAGCCAATCAACTGCAGCAGGGTGGTTTTGCCGGAGCCGGATGGCCCTACCAGGGTGGTGAATTCGCCGTTCTCAATGGTCATACTGACATCTCGCAGCGCCTGCGTCTCGATATTGCCGATCTTAAAGGTGCGTGTGACGTTCTCAACCTTTACGACTTCCATAATGTGTTCTCCTTAGGCCAGTTTCCCGCTGCCGTGCAGGGCATCGACGGGCTCCATGCGCGCAGCCAGCATTGCCGGATACAGCGCGGCCAGCAAACTGACAATGTATGCGATCAGGCTCAGCACAATGGTGTCCTTGAGGGTCAAGCGACCGTAAATGGTATCGCTCAGTAGCATGCCCGTTACGCCATAATTGCCGATATAAAAGCCATGCAGGGTTGCGTAGGCTACCATCAGACCACCCAGGATCAGCCCTATGACGATGCCTCCGATGGCCAATAGACTCGACTCGGTAAAGAACATCGCCATGATGCGGCTGCCTTTCATCCCCATGGCCGCCAGAATGCCGATCTCGCGGGTGCGCTCAAAGACCGACATGATCAGCGTGTTGATGATGACTGTTGCCGTGATAGCGAGGACGATCAGATACAACACGTAGATATACACATTGGCGAAGTCCTCGAACTGCAGCACCAGGGCATTCATCTCCTCCCAGGTTTTAACATGGTAGTTGTCCCCCCGGAGCGCTGCGGCCACAGCGCTGGTCTGATCGCGGTCCTTGAGCAAGACGAAGATGGTGCTGGCATGGTTCTCGGTCTTTGTGAGTGCCTGCGCCTTAGCCAGCGGCATGAAGATAGCGCCCTCATCATAACCAGGCGTATGGGTGGTGTAAATGCCGCGTACGACGAAAGGCTGCTGATCCACATCGCCGTTTGACGTGTTCGCCAGCAGATTGATCGTCTCACCCGCTTTCAGGTTGAGCTTTTCCGCCAGCGGTTGTCCGATCAGGATGCCCTGGCGGTCATCAGCCGTGAGAAAAGCTCCGCTGATCAAGCCGTCTCGGAACGGGGCATTGGCTGTCGAAGGAGGGTCAATGCCGATGATGCGCACCCCGACTGATCGGTCGCCGACGGCGGCGATTCCGCTGGCGAACAGGCGCGGTGTGGCGACCTGCACCGGCGCCAGCAACGCAATCTGCGCAGCGACCTGTTCTGGATCCGCAATCAGGTCTTCCCAGACCAGACTCGCTTTGTCTTCGTTGTAATTCCTGGCAGTCACCTGTAGATGACCGCTTTGCATTTTGATGGCGCTATCCAATGAACTGTATATTTCGCCTGCGACGACGGAGGCCATCAACAACAACAGCGCCAATCCGATGCCGAGCGCCAGCGCCGACAGAAGTGAACGGCGGCGGTTGCGCCCGAGGTCACGCAGAGCCAGTTTGAGTAGTTGCAACATGATGAACCTCACACGTAATGCAGGGCTGTGGCTGGTTCGCTCTGAGCGGCTTCGCGCGCCGGATAGAATGACGCCAGAACTGCGATGATCAACACCGTCAGAGACCGCAGGGGTAGATTCTCAAGCCCCAGAGTGGGATAAATCTTCCCGCTGATCAGGGCGGTGTATTCGGTCACGCTCGTGAATTGACTGTAGTCCAGGCCAACCTGCCCGAGCATGGCATTGAAAAGCACACCCAGCGCTACCCCGAATACCACGCCTACCATTCCCATCATGACGCCTTCAAGGATGAACAGGGTGGAGATCTGGCGCGGCTTCATGCCTAATGCGCCCATCAACCCGATCTCGCGGGTGCGTTCGTAGACGGCCATCAGCAGCAGGTTCAGGATGCCGATCCCGACAATGAACAGAATAATCACGCTGAAGATGTACATCACCCCGTTCTTGGATTCAACCGCCTGCTGCAGGTCGGGGTAATTGGTCTGCCATGGTGTGATTTCGTAACCGTTCAGGCTGGGGCGCAGGGCGGCCATGACCGCGGATTCCTCGCCCAGCTTGCGTAACGTGACTACCACTTCCGTGGATTGTCCGTTCAAGCCATACAGGTCCTGGGCTTCCTTCAGAGAGACATAGATAGTGCGTTTTTCGATATCCGTCAGGCCCACATCATAGATGCCGACCACGGTCATCGTGCGGTTGCGCATCTGTTCGTGCGTGGCGCGTCCCACCAGCGAGATGCGGTCTCCTACTTTGATGTCCATCGCACTGGCCAACCCCTGGCCGATGAATATCACGTCCTGATCATCCGGATTCAGGTAGCGCCCCGCTGATACATGCTGTGCGATCAGGCTGACCGGCAATTCCTTGTCCGGCTCGATGCCGATGATTGTGACGGGAAACGCCCCTTCGCGGTCCGTTGCCAAGCCGCCGGTGTTGATGCGGCGCGCCGCCGCCTGCACCCCCGGCTGCGCCAGGGCTGCTGCCACGACCGCCTGGTCATTTGGAATAGACAGCAGCGGCAGCTGGTCCGCCTGGTCGCTGTAACCGCTGGCGTGAATCTGAATGTTCCCGCCCAGTACTTTGACCGCATTGGCGTATATGCCGTCCTGAAACCCGTTCATGATGCCGTCATACATCATCATCCCCGCCATGGTTAACCCGATCGACAGGACGACGATGAGCGTGCGGCGGCGATGGCGCCAGATATTGCGCCATGCCAGACGTAGATATAACCTCATATTTGACACTCCTTATGGATTGACCATCCACGCCTTCAGAGTCTCCAACTCAACGATATGCAGGCTGTTCTTTGGCGCGCCCAGGATGCGTTCGAGCGCATCAGTAAACACAGCGGTCGTGGTTTCCATGCGCTGCGGATCCTTTGACGCCGGGTCCGGCGAAAGGATCTGCTGAGCCAGCGAATCCCCGAAGCCCTCCATCAGCACCATCACCACCTCGGCCGCCCGTTCGGGATACGCCGGGTTCAAAACCCCTTCCTTCACCCCTTGTAAGATCATCTCGGTCAGTATGGGCGCAATGCGCTTGAGCCCATTGGTCAGCATTTTCTGGCGCACGATCGCGTTGTCATCGGTGTACCAGATGCGCAACAGCGCCAGCATCAAATCCATTTGCGCCGCCTTCCAGCGCGCCGCTGTCTCAAAGTAACGCTGGATCCGCTCCAGGGCGGGCGTCCGGGTGTCCTGCGCAATCGGCGTCAGCGCCTCGATGCCCCGATCCAGGATGCGTTCGATGAGCGCCTCCAGCAGCGCGGACTTGGAGTCGAAATAGTGGTAGAAGGCGCCCTTGGAAATCTTCAGGCCGTCTAGGACATCCTGAATCGTCATCTGTTGATAGCCTTTGGTCACCATCAGCCGTTCCGCCACATCGAGAATCTCGTTGCGCTTCACCGCATATTCTTGTTCTTTGATCGTTCTTGCCATGCTTAAACCGACCGTCGGTTTATTAATATCAGAAGAGTATAAACATGATTAAGCCAGATGTCAATCACTTACCGCAGATAACCATGTGCACGGTTTGTCATAAATGGACGAATCCCCCTATCTTGCACTGACCGATACACGCGCATATGGTTATAATTTTCAGTGCCATGAGCGTAATCGATAAAAGCGATCCTCTCGAACAGCGCCTGGGCGTGAAACAGGCGGATATTCTGCGCGTAGCGATGAAACACGGCGCGGCGAACGTGCGAGTGTTTGGGGCGTACGCTCGCGGCGATCAGCAGCCAGACAGCGATGTGGATTTCATCGTCGATGCGGGCGCGGATACCACGCCGTTTTTCCCGGGCGGGCTGTTTGCGGATCTGGAGGAATTGCTGCATCGCAGAGTCGATGTTGTAGAAACAACGGCTTTACATAGACAGGTATGCCAGCAAATATTGTAAGAGGCGATCACTATATGAAAATCCCGATGATGTGCTTTATTTGGAACACATTCATGAGTGATCGAACACATTAAGACCACCTTTCAGAAATGTTAGAAGTTGACTATGTGTGACATAAGTTGATATGGTAGTTGTCTCAATAACAAGCTTCTATTTCACACTGTGCGCTGGAATTTCTTGGTGGGGGAAACACTAATGGCAATAGAAAAGTTTGTAGGATTCTACACTTCTCCCAAATTCATGGCTAACAAAGAGCCAAATCTGGAAAATGGTGAACCTTCACAGTTCCATGGTCTTAAACCTCACCAGATTGTGTACTCCCACGGAACCACAGATTTTACATTCCTGGTATATGAGGATGGCTTGGTGGCACTAAGAATGCCCAATCTTGAAGCAACAAGACACATGGGTGAGAACATTGATTTACATACGTTGACGATGTGGTGGCGTGAGTATATGGATTACGTCAATTGTTTTCAATTATTGCTTGAATCCTGTATATTGAAGGTGATGAATCTCGCACTTCTAAATGTTTTTGAGATAACGCGCAGGGATATTGTCCATATTACCTTCAATGCCGATCAAGAAATGTGGAGAAGTTATAGTGGTGCAACCGGCGTAGCAGATTATGCAGAATGGTTCTTGATAGGTAATCCTCAATATGATCAAATGAGAACCGTTGGGCGCAGAAGTGTTCCCTTGGCTGTATTTGACCAATTAGCATCTGATTTTAAGTGTGTCCTGCAAGAACAGACTTTAGTTCGTCCACTTGCACAGATTACGAAAAGCCTTTCAGAGTACAAAGCCGGCAACTACGACATATCTTTAATATTGGCGTGGTTTGTCGTTGAGTCCCAAGTCACAAAATTATGGGACAGTTACCTATCATCCTGTAATACACAATTTGATGATGGAAGTAAGCGGTTAAATAGTCAACGAATAGATAATCTAACAAGTAGGGACTACACCATTAGCATTGTGTCGAATATTCTTGAGCTTAATGGTGTTCTTCGAACACCGGTATTTCGAAGGATTGACAAGATCAGGAGTATACGAAACAAACTAGTTCATCAAGAATCAACCTCAGTTTGCACTGCGGAAGATAGTCAACAAGCTCTTACACTGGCCATAGAAATGGTTCTAGACAATAAAGCCATCGACATAAGGCTAAATTATTCTTACAGTGTGGCAAGCTGACATCCTAATCTTTAGCGGACGATAAATTTATAGCCGAGTCATATCCAGCTCATACTTTTGGTGCAGACACACCTCATCCTTTAGATCAATAGCAACAAGTAGCGGGCCTTTACAATCAAGGACGCTAATAGCACATCGTTGCCTGCTACGCAGGACGACAACACAACACGAAGGTCATCATGAACAACAAAGTACTGGTCGCCTACGCTACGAAGTATGGCGCGACGGCGGAGATTGCGGAAAAAATAGGTCAAACGTTGCGTAGCGCAGGGCTGCAGGTCGATGTCGTACCCGCGAACAAGGTCGGCAACCCGGGCGCCTACGACGCCGTCGTGCTGGGCAGCGCTGTCTACGTGGGCGGCTGGCGCAAGGAAGCCGTCGCGTTTCTGGAAGCCAACGAGGCGGCGCTGAAGACGCGCCCGGTGTGGTTCTTCTCCAGCGGGCCGACCGGCGAAGGCGACCAGAGCGCGCCGCACACCAACCTCACGCACAACGAGAGTGTCAGGCTGGCATCGCGGCGATGCCAGCCTGACGTTGTCGCACAGATCAGCAGGTCAGCACGGTGAAGGAGAGCGGGGGCAACTGCGCGGTCACCTTTTTACCGTCGATCGGCATACCGGGCAGCGTTCTGGGTGTGACGAGATCGGCCTGGTCGAAACTATTCGCCAGCTTGGGATCGGCGCCGGTCATTTGATAAACGGCTTTGATTGCCTTCGGCGCATCCGCCTGCCAGATTACCTCGGTCGCCAGCGATTCGGTCTGGCTGCGGTTGACCAGGAACACGGCGCTGCCGCCGGAAGCCGGGTCGTTGCTGGCTGCGACGTCCAGCAATGGCATATCGCCATACAGTTTTGTCTCAGCCAGCGGCGCCTGGGTGAGCACGTCGAGCGACTGGCCCGCCGCATAACGGCTGAACAGCATGAACGGATAAAAAATCGACTGGCGCAGCAGGCCCTCGGTCGTGGTCAGGATGGGCGCGATGACATTCACGATCTGCGCCAGACACGCGATCTTCAGCACGTCGCACTTGCGCAGGAAGACGTTCATCCACTCCGCGACGACCAGCGCATCTTCCAGGTTATAGACTTCCTCGATCAGATGCGGCGCCTCGGCCCAGTGTCCATTCTCAAGCCGATCCTTGTACCAGACGTTCCACTCATCCCAGGACAGATAGACATTGTGCCGCGAGCGCCGCTTGCTCTTCACATACTGTAACGTGCCGGCCAGCGTGTCAATCTGGCTCTCGAACTGCGCCGTGGACGCCAGGTAGCTGGCCGTATCGTTATCGCGGTTGCCCACGTAGTAATGCAGCGACAGATAATCGACCTGTTCCCAGCACGCTTCCAGAACCGTGCGATCCCACTCCGGGTAGGTCGGCATATGCGTGCTGGACGAACCGCACAGCGCCAGCTTGATCGACGGGTCCTGCCACTTCATCAGTTTGGCGGCTTCGCGCGCCTTGCGCGCATACTCGTCCATCTCCAGATGCCCGATCTGCCACGGGCCGTCCATCTCGTTGCCCAGACACCAGAACTCCACGCCGTAAGGGTCTTTATAGCCGTGTGAGACGCGCAGATCGGCATACTTCGTCCCGGCCGGCGCATTCACATACTCAACCAGAGCCGCCGCATCGCTGATCGTCCCGGCGCCCAGGTTTGCGGCCAGCATCGGCTTCGTGTTGATCAACCGGCAGAACTCCATGAATTCGTTCGTGCCGAACTGGTTGGTCTCGATCGACTTCCACGCCAGATCGCGCCGGCGCGGGCGCTGATCCTTCGGGCCGACGCCGTCCAGCCAGTTGTACCCGCTCAGAAAGTTCCCGCCCGGATAACGGATCATGCGAAAGTTCAGTTCACGCAGCGCGGCCATCACGTCTGTGCGCAAGCCGCGCTCGTCCGCTTTGGGCGATCCCGGGTCATAGATGCCCTGGTAAATACTGCGCCCCATATGCTCAGCGAAACCGCTGAACAGATAGGGGGAGATCTCGCCAATGGTACGGTTGGCGTCCAGGTAGACGCGAGCAGATGAGTTTGACATCATGGTTTAACCTGTAAATGACCCCCGCCGTCGCCGGTAAGGGGAGCGATCAAGCATACGATTGCGCTGGCGGTTGTTATTACTATACAGAATTTTACACAGAAGTCGGGGCGCCGCCTATAATGCCCGGCACAGCCAGCGCCATCAGAATGTAAGATCGCATGGCCTTGCAAGCCGAGAGGGATGTTATGTTGAAACCGCCCGAACCTATACTCGTCGCCGATCTCTTCCCGGAAGTCCTGGATGAGTTGCTCACGTTGCTGAAGAGCCTGTCCGCGCAGGAATGGGAGAAGCCCACGGTATGCGCCGGCTGGTCGGTCAAGGATGTCGCGCTGCATCTGCTGGGCGGAACAGTGGCGAAAATCTCGCGCGGCCGGGACGGGCACTCCTCAAATGCGCCGATTAACGGTTGGGAGGAACTGGTGGCATTCCTCAATGAATGGAACCAGGGCTGGGTGCTGGCCAGCCGGCGCATCAGCACACGCCTGTTGATCGACTTGCTCGGTTTCACCGGCAGGCAACTGTGTGAGTATTATCACTCGCTGAACCCTTACATACTGGGCGAAAGCGTGAGTTGGGCGGGCCCGCAGCCCGCCCCGGTCTGGCTGGACCTGGCGCGCGAATACACCGAACACTGGCACCACCAGCAGCACATCCGTGATGCCGTGGATAAACCCGGATTGAAGGATCCCAGGCACATGGCGCCGGTGCTGGCGGCGTTTGTGTGGGCGATGCCGCGCGCTTACCAGTCGACCCCGGCTGCCGACGGCGTCACAGTGACGCTGACTATCCGCGGGGAGTCCGGCGGGTGCTGGTCGCTGCTGCGCGAAGGGACCGCCTGGAAGCTGTATCAGGGCGCGCCGGCACAGCCTGCGGCAGAGGTGATTCTCGATCAGGATGCGGCTTGGCGGCTCTTTACGCGCGGCATCAGCCGGGCAACGGCGCGAGGGCGAATGGCGATACGCGGTGATCAGGCGTTGGGGCTGGTGGTGCTCGAAATGGTCTCCATCATCGCTTGAACGCCGCCGCAGCGGTTATCTCTATGAACCGCGCATGGTTTACGTCCCTGCGCATGAGACCTGTACTGATATGCAGCGGTCGAGATGAATGTGATTCAGGAGTCAGGTAATGGAAGTATATGACGCTGTGCGCACGGCGCTGGCCGTACGTCAATATCAGGATAAACCCGTACCGGCGGACACCGTGCGGCGCATCGTCGAGGCGGGACGGTTAACCGGCAGCAGCATGAACGGGCAGCCCTGGCACTTTGTCGTCGTACAGAACCGCGACGTGCTGCGCCAGTTGGGCGCACTGGCGCGCAGCGGGCCGTATATTGCGCAGGCCCCGCTGGCCATTGTCGTCGTCATGGAGAAATCGGTTTATGCGATATCCGATGGCAGCCGCGCCATTCAATCGATGATCCTGACCGCGTGGTCGGAAGGGGTCGGCTCGAACTGGGTTGGATTCCAGGGTATGGATGAGGTCAAGCCGCTGCTGGGCATCCCGCAGGGCATGGACGTGCTGGCGATTCTCCCGCTTGGCTACCCGGCGCAGAGCGCCGGCCGCGGCAGGAAGCGGCGCAAGGCGCTCGCCGAGGTCGCCCACAGCGAGCATTTCGGCCAGCCATTCGCATGACGTCAGGCCGTAAGGTGAACCATTACACCGGAGCGTAATATGGGAAAAACGGCAAGCGGAAAACCACCGCCGCCGGGAGGCAGCCTCGCCAGCCGGGTGGCCGCACCGACAGCCTATCCGCCGCCCGGTCAGTTCAGCGTGACGCAGCGCATCACCCTGTTGTGCCCCACTCCCGGCGCACGCATCTTCTACACCACCGATGGCGCTCAACCCGATACATCCGGCAGGCTATTCGACCCCTACAAACTGATCGTGCTGGAGGCACTCAATGACGGTGACAAGGGTCTGAAAACGAGTTACACCGTCCGGGCAATCGCCGTGAAGGGCGGCTTGGCCGACAGCGATGCGGTCAGCTTCACCTACACGATGAACCGGCGCGACCGGGATGTGTACGTCTCGAGCGCCGTTCAGCCCGGCGTGCGCATGATCAGCGATTTTGACGACACCAGGATGTTCCTGATCATGGGCAGGACGCGCGCCCTGCCGCTCGACGTGGTCATCACGCACGCCCATCCCGATCATATTGCGTTGGTTGATAGGGCAGTTCCAGGCCGATCATGCCGTATACATGCACCCGGCGGATTTGCCGCTGGGCGACAGCCGATTCGAGATTCGCGTCACCTCGCCCGACGGCCAGACGACCAACGCCTACATGCTGGTGGTGAACCGCAAGTCATAAAAGGACTTTACAACCTTCTTACACGGCGTTGACACGCCCATCACATGCATCGGCACAATGGAGCTGTAATCTTGCAACAAAAAAATCAACAGACAAGATTCAGGGGATTATGATGAAAACGACAAATCGATTGGCAAAAGTGAGCAGCATGATCGTCGCCGGCGCGATGGCTACCGCGCTGATCGCGGGCGGTTTCCTTTTTGCGCCCGGCACGCCCGCCCTCGCGGCGCAGGTAACGCCGCCGGCATCGAAGGCAGCCGCCAACATCGGGAAGAACCTGCCACAGCTTCTGCAGCGCGAAAATAACTGGCTGATCCTGCAAAACGATCACCTGACGATCGCGAATGACGTTGCGAAAATGATGCAGGACTGGATCAACAACGTGTCCTCGCAGGGCAAAGATGTCACAGGGCTGCAAACCGCACTGGCAGCCTTCAACGCGCAGATCGCGACGGCGCAGACTGCGCACAGCACAGCCGCCTCGCTGCTGAGCGCGCATGCCGGATTCGACGCCAACAACGTTGTGACGGACGCGACACAGGCGCGCCAGACGATTCACGACGTCCGCAAAGCGCTGGCCGACAGCAACATGGCTCTGCGCCAGGCCAGGCGCGACCTGCACAACGCCATCATGCAGTGGCGAGAGGCCAACCATCCCTCGAAGTAAGATCGCACCAGCGATGAACACTCTGCCGGATGAGCGCGTTGAACAGCGCGCACATCCGGCAATTGCGCATTACAGGAATCTAGTATGACCCACACTTTACGGCGCATCCTGACCGTCATAGGCGTCGGCCTGACCTGTGTGGCGCTGCTGAGCGCCTGCAATCGATCGAGCGGCAATGCTTCGGGTGGCGCCGCAGAAGTGCGCTTTTACCCAACCGATACCGCCGTAGCTGTTGCAACGGCGGCAACCAGCGCGCCGAGTCAACCCGCACTTACCCTCACACCCACCCCAGGGCAATTAGCGCCGGCATCACAACAGCAGACCGCGACAGCGACTACCGCAGCCAGCACTGGCGATCCCGCCGGAGACAAGGTGGAACAGCTGCTGCAGAAGCTGGACGACTCTTTGAACAAGACCGATACGATGCAGGATGCGCCCTGAGCGATTCGGTTACGAGAACCCAGACTCCCGGAATCTCGGAGATTCCGGGAGTCTATGCGGGAGAGTCTATGCGCAATCATCGACGACCGAATGGGATTCGCCAACAGAATCCGTCTCGGGGCGGCTTTGGCGGGGCTTCCCCGATCCTTGCGAAGGCTGGGAGCCTTCGCAAGGATGGCACAACGTATTTCGCCGGGATACTCAGCAGTAGATCTTGCCGAACGGCAGACCCATCTCGGTTTGCCACTGGCCGGCCGCCCACAGCATGCCGCGTTCCATCATCTGCATCGCCGGGGGCATGGCGAGGATGTCGGCATGATGGCCCAGCGACGTGTAGAACACACGCCCCTTGCCGTACGACTTGGTCCACGTCACCGGCATGATGGCATCGCCGTAGTCTTCAAAAGCCGTCGTAGCCATCACGCGGATAGCGGGATCGACGTGCATGTAATACTTCTCGCTGCGCACCTCGAAGTCCTTCAGCCCCGCGGTGATGGGGTTCTGTTCGGCGATATTGACCGTGTACAGACGGCCGTCGTTCTGCGGATGCGCCACCCACTGCCCGCCGGTCATGAACTGCCACTCCGTCTCCTGGCGGAAGGCGTCGCACATGCCGCCATGGCAGCCCGCGATGCCCACACCGCTCTTCACCGCTTCCAGCACCGGGTTGAGCTGTTCGCGCTTGATGCTGCCCATCGTCCACACCGGGACGATCAGGTCGAGCTTCTTGAGTTTCTCGCCGTCCAGAAAGGCATCGAGCGTGTCGGACATCTCGACTTCGAAGTCGTTGCGCTTGAGCGCCGCTTCGCACAGTTGCGATACCTGGACCGGCTCATGACCGTCCCATCCGCCGAATACGATTAACGCTTTCTTCATGTTGTTCTCCTATGAGTGCAGGGCCATGCCGGACGATGGGCGTCTGCGGCGCCGGCCTGGATGATTGCATCGCCCAGCATGTGTTTCTCCGCTGATTGTAGCAATGATTGACGATAGATGGAGGAGCGCGCGCAGGGCGTGTCGCTCAGATGACGGTTTGCTGGTAGTATCAACGGCACAACCAGGTCTGGCTGGTCGTATTACGGAGGGAGCAAGCATGAGTATCAACGGCGCTGGAGCGATTGTCGCCGGCGTGATCGGAACACTGGTCATGAGCCTGGCGCTGGCCGGGACGCCCCGCATGGGTATGCCGGAGATCGACCTGGTGGGGCTGCTGGGCACGCTGTTCGATCCGCGCGGCAACCGCGGCCAGGGATGGATGCTGCACCTGTTGATCGGCATCGTCTTTGCGTTCATCTACGCCGCCGTGTGGTCCATCGGCGTCGGCGTGCCGGACGTGACGGTCGGGCTCTTGTTCGGCATCGTACACTGGCTGATCGCAGGATTTTTTCTCGGCCTGTTCGCGGGCATTCACGCCGGCATACGCGCCGGAACGACCAAAGATCCGGGGCGTTATCTGCTCAAGCTGGATGGCAACATGGGTTTCTTCGGCGGGTTGATGTCGCACATCATCTTCGGGCTGACCGTCGCGCTGGTCTACGGATTCTTCACGATGGCCGCCCGGTAGTGATGGGTATGATTGCCAATAGTAACCCTTCGGTCTTTACGCCGCTCTTAGCCCCCGTCCCCCGGGGCGGCATCGGACATCCCCGAGGACGGGGATGCGGAGCAGGCTATGGAAACTATTAGCGACCAACTTACGTCTTATCCGGTTTGGCGCGCGCCTCGCGCTCCATTTCCATGACGATGCGCGCGACTTCCTCGAAGGCGGCGCGCTGCTTGCGGTACAGGTCGCTCTCGCTCATCACCAGCTTGCGCGCCACGTCGCGCACGCGCTGCCCCTGCACGATCTTCATCTCGAGAATGTTGTAAAGCAGCCACTCCGTCGCGGTAAAGCTGCGCGTGCCGTCCGGCTTCAGCCGCTCGATGGCCTCAAAGAGCACGGCGCGCAGCGCCTTGGTGGCGTTGCCGTTGTTGGCTTCCAGCGCATCCGTCACCACGCGCAGCCGCATCATGGGCGAGTTCGCCAGCCGGGGGCCGCCCCAGTACTGGCTGAGCGCGTCGCGCACCAGATGCGTGAAGTCGTCGTAACCCTCCGGCACGAGTTCGAAATCGGCCAGGGTCGGCGCGGCGGGGTTGCGCGTCTCGGCGATGCGGCGCTGCATGTCGTCCGCCTCGGGGATGATGCGCGTCAGCGCCTCAAAGGCGCGCCGCTGCATGATCGAATCCTCCAGCGCCCGCGCCGTCTGTGTGACCAGCACGGCGACGCCCTCGCGCTCCTCGTCGGTCAGTTCGGGTTCAGACGCGCGCGCCACCAGCCCGATCACGCCGAGTACTTCCTGTGTCTCGCGCGAGCGCAGCGGGATCAGCCAGTAGCCTTCCCAGAGGATGAAGTCGTGTTCGATTTCAAACACCGGCGCCTCGGCGACCGGCGCAGCCGCGCCATTTTCGGCTGCGCGCGCGGCGTCGGGCGATGTACCTGCTTCCAGCCCATGACCATTTTCCGGGCCTTTGCCATTGCTGGAGCGCGCCTGCACCACAGAGCGCACCATCTCCGATTGCGGGAGGAGCTTCTCCAGATCGAGATTGCCGATTGTGACCAGAATCGGCTCAGTAACCGGCAGCCCTGCAGTCATCTCGCCGGCCAGGCTGCTGACGCGCAGCTCCAGGTCGGTGATCTTCATCACAAAGGCGGTGCGGGCGCGCAACAGATCGCACAGCGCCGCCAGGATATTTTCGAGGAACTGGCGCAGGTCAGACGTGGTCATCAGGCGCTCGCTGAATTGTTGCAGGTAATTTACCTCGCCGCTGTCTTCGCCGGCGATCAACCGGTCGAGCGTGGGCTGCAGTGTGACGATGAACAACTGCGCCAGCAGGATAATGGTGGAGGCCGCGATCAGGCCGACGAAATCGCTGGGCAGCCCGAACAGCTTTTCGACGCGGCTGCTGAGCACCAGCGCGGTGATGACTGCCGCCGCCAGCAGCGGCCCGCGGAAAAGGTACCTGATCAGGCGGCGCTTGATGACGCGGTCCGGCGCGCTGGCGCCGTAGTAGGCGACGCTGTATCCCATCAGGGTGATGCCCGCTCCGATCGCGGTGTTCACCACCAGGATGCCCGTCCACGGGATAATATCGGGCAGCGCGCCCGGCCAACCGACGGGCAACAGGTAGGGAAAGATGCCGAGCGTGGGCGCCAGGAAGGACAGCGTGAAGTAGGTCATGCGCCGCTTGCTGGTGGCCGTCAGCGAGCGCCGGCGCGCCTCGATGACGTTGTACATGGCCCAGCCCACGCTGCTGAAGAAAAACAGGCTGAATACGTAAAACAGCACGCCGGGATTCAGGTGCGCCAGCCTGGAAGCAGTTTCGCCAGGCACGACAACAAGGTCGGTGAAGACGACCAGCAGAAAAACGCTGGCGCCGATGATGAAGCCGGCCCTTACCGCGATGCGCCGCACGGGCGATGTTTCGCCTGTTGCGCGCAGCAACGTGTCGGACAAGCCGAGCGCCGCGGCCGGCATGAGCGCGATGCCGATCCACTGCAGGCGCATCCAATCAAACGCCGGCGGGGTCGATAACTGCGCCAGCAGGTCGCCCAGGTATGAACCGATGATGCACAGCAGCAGCACGGCAAAGACGCGCGCGATCTGGCTGCGCCGGTTATACAGACCAATGTAAATGACCAGTGCAAAGGCAGTGATCAGTATGCCGGCCGATATGATGCGGTTCAGCAGCGTAATGGCGCCCAGGAGAGTTGCGAAAATATCCGTCATTCTGTGCCAGTCAAACGCGGAGGTCCTGCCTTGCCCGTTTGACGTATTTCCTATCGGATTTTATACGCAAAGAAGAGTGCGATGTCGCGCGCCTGATAGTAGTTGTCGGAGTAACCGGAGAAGTGGAAGCCGCGCGTCTGGCAGAAACGCGTTGCCGGGTAGTTCTTCGTCGGCAGGTCGGCAGTCAGGCTGTGCAGGCCGTCAGTTTTGGCCTGCGCCCTGGCGGCGTTAATCAACTGCGTAGCGATGCCCTGGCGGCGCGCGCCGGGGATAACCGTCATGCAGGCCAGATATCCGCTGTTCTGCCACGGCAGCGTCATCATCCCCAGATAGCCCAGCAGGTCGCGGTTGTTTTTGCCTTCCATCACCCACACCGTGTCGCAGCGGTGCAGGATGCGCCGCAGCGTGGTCTGATCGTGCTGATAGGGAACCTGCATCTGCCTGGGCAGGCGCGTGAGCCGGAATGTCGTGCTGGTCTCCTCATTCCCATCCCGACCGCTCATCTGCCACACGTGGTCGGTCATATAGCTGTGATCCAGCGCGACGATGACGTCAAGATCGGCTAGTTCGGCATGGCGAATGTTCATGATGTGTAAAACGGCGCGTCCTGGCGCGCCATATCAGCGATCACCTACGAACCTATCTTAATGGGCACGCGGCAGGTGGCGCGGATGCCGCCATCAGCCCCCACGATCTGCAGCCGGAATGGATAGACCCCCGGAGCGAGACTAGCAGTGCTGAAATTAGCCTGCAATTTACTGGCGATAACAGTCGTCTGCCCGCGACCAAGCAGCGCCCATTGCGACGATCCGGGCGGCTGTATCTCGAGTTTATACCAGTCGCCTGCGCCCAGCACCGCGGTGCCGCTGACGATGACGTTGCCGCTGACGCGTTCACCCTGCGTCGGGTTGATGATCTGCGCGTTGGCATCCGAACAGTCCGACACCAGATCGGCCGGCGCGGTGGTCGCCTGCGGATTGGCGCCGCCGGTCACAGCAGTCGTCGATACGCCGGAAGCGCCTTCAAATGTGATCGTGGGTGTGAAGACCAGGTTGTTCAATGCCTGGCCGGATGTGTTGATCACCGCCGTCGGCATCGAAGTGGGGATGATGATCCCGCTGGGCGTATTCGTGGGGGAGTCCAGCAGCGAATTCGCGCGAGTCACGGGGGCTATGGTGGTAACGGCGTAAATGGCGACGCCGATGACCATGCACAGGGCCGCTTTGAGCATCGCATTGATCGCGCGCGACACGACCGCCCTGCGTTCCAGCTGGAACACGGCGCGCCGCAACTCGCGCAGCGACGCCACGCCCGTGAAGAAAAAGTAGGCGCAGGCAATGCCGCACACGGCATACAGCACGACGCTGTAGCGAGTGATCAACTGCGGAATTATGTCCATTTGCCTAATACACCTTTCACGATTGCCAGCATCCTGGGTGCTATTTTAGGCCCTGCTTCCAGAACTTCCTGGTGCGAGGGGGGTTCGCCTTCATCCTGGCTCAGCCTCGCCACATTGGTGATCCCGCTGAAACCCAGCACGCGCATTCCGGCGTGCCGCGCCACAAGCACCTCATTCACGGTGGACATGCCGACGGCGTCCGCGCCGATAGCGCGCAGGAAACGCAATTCAGCCGGCGTCTCAAAACTCGGCCCGGCCAGTCCTGCATAGACGCCCTGTTTCAGATCGACTCCCGCCGCAGCAGCCACCCGCAGGGCGGCTTGTCGCAAGGCCGGGTCATACGCCGCGGTCATGCTGGGGAAGCGCGGGCCGAGCGTGTCGAGATTAGGCCCGATCAACGGGTTGTGGCCGGCCATGCCCAGCAGGTTAATGTGATCGGTCATCAACATCACATCGCCCACCCGAAAGTCGCGGTTGATGCCGCCCGCCGCGTTGCTCACAATCATGGTCTGCGCGCCCAGCAGGTGAGCCACCCGCACGGGCAGCGTGATCTGCCACATGGGATAGCCCTCATAGAAATGCACGCGCCCCTGCATCACGATAACCGGCACGCCGCATAAATCGCCGATCAGGAATCCGCCGCTGTGCCCGGGCACCGTGGAGACGGCAAAGCCGGGCACATCGCCATAGGGGATACGCACCGGCGACTCCATCTCTTCAGCCAGGCCGCCCAGACCGCTGCCCAGCACAAGCAGTACGGGGCACTCGCGCGCGCAAAGTGCGCGCACGGCATCTGCCGCGCGTTCCAGAGTCCACTGCAAATCCGCGTCTTTCATGAAGTCAGCATGCCTCTATTCGCTCAGGACCTGAATCGCACGTTCCAGCCGCTGCAGCGTGATATCGCGCCCCATGACGCTGATGGCGCCGAACAGCGGCGGCGTGACGCTCTTGCCGGTCACCGCGTTGCGCACGATGGTGAACAACTGGCCGGCCTTGAGATGCAGGCGTTCCGCCAGCGCGCGCATGGCCTGCTCCATCGGCGCCTCGTCGAAAGCGGGCAACTGCTCCAGCAGCGCCTTCGTTTCACGCAACGCCGCCAGCGAGGCCGCCTGGTCCATCTTCTGACCGATCAGCGCCGCCCTGGCGGGGGTTTCGATATCGGTGAACATGAAGTCGATAAGCCCCGTCGCGTCCTTTAATGTCTTGATGCGCTCCTGGATGAGCGGAACCGCCCGCCTGAAACGCGCCTGTTTCTCCGGCGTATCGAACTTCAGCCCGGCCTGCTCCACAAATGGCAGCAGGCGCTCGGCCAGCTCGTCGGGCGGCAGACGGCGGATGTGCACGCCGTTCAGCCAGTCGAGCTTGCTGTAGCTGAACACAGCCGGCGAACTGCCGATGTGATCCTCGGAGAACTTCTCGATCAACTCCGCCGCGGTGAAGACATTCTGCTCGTCGCCCTCGCCGGGCGCCCAGCCCAGCATGGCCAGGAAGTTGATGAGGGCCTCCGGCAGGTAGCCCTGGTCGCGGAACTCGAACACGCCGATCGCTCCGTGGCGCTTGCTGAGCTTGCGGCCGTCCTCGCCCAGCACATTCGGCACGTGGGCGAATTGCGGCAGCTCCCAGCCGAAGTATTGATACAGCAATACGTGCTTCGGCGCGCTGGACAGCCAATCGTCGCCGCGGATGACGTGCGTCACGCCCTGCAGGTGATCATCAACCACGTTGGCGAGATGATAGGTGGGATATCCGTCCGCTTTGAGCAGCACCGTGTCGTCAATGTTGGCATTCTCGAACGACACATCGCCTTTAACCAGGTCGTGGAACTGCGTGACGCCGCTGTGCGGGATGACGCGCATGCGGATGACGTGCGGGCGCGCCGGGTCGACATCGGTGCGCAGGCGCATCTCCTCGCGGAAGCTCCACACCTCTTTCCGCTCGATGATAGCGGAGCGCATGCGTTCCAGTTCTTCGGGCGTTTCATTGGCGCGATAGGCGTAGCCGTGCTCGACAAGCCACTCCGCCCACCGCCGATAAAACGGCAGGCGCTGCGACTGCACGAATGGCCCGGGGATGCCCTTATAACTGCCATCGGCCAGCGCGCCAGGATAATCCTCATCGCTTTTCATCTGGCGCAGCGAAGCGTGATCGGGGCCGCCGTCGAGTTGGATGCCCAGCCAGTCAAACGTCTCCAGGATGCGCCGCGCCGAACCCGGCACATAGCGCTCCTGATCGGTGTCCTCCAGGCGGATAAAGAACAATCCGCCGTGATGCAGGGCGGTCAGCCATTCAAATATGGCCGTGCGGACCCCGCCGATATGCAGATCGCCGGTTGGGGAGGGGGCAAAACGAGTGCGAACGGAACTGGTCATCGATGATCCAACATCTATTCTTTCAGCCACTTATCGGCGGCGCGCTCGTAGGAGAGCAACTCGTCCTCTGTGAAATAGAGCGCCAGTTCGCGCACGGCGGTTTCGGGTTTATCGGCGCCGTGCACCAGATTGCGCGAGATATTGATGCCGAGGTCGCCCCGGATGGTGCCGGCCGGCGCGTTCAACGGGTTGGTGGCGCCCATGGTGGCGCGCGCCGCAGCCACGGCGTCCGGCCCTTCCAGGCACAGCACAATCACCGGCGCGGAGGTCATGAACGCGACGGTACCCTCGTAGAAGGGCTTGCCCTTATGCTCCGCGTAATGCTTTTCCGCTGTTTCGCGGGGTATCTGCATCAACTTCATCCCTGCGATGCGCAGGCCGCGCGCTTCAAACCGCTTGATGATTTCACCCACCAGCGCGCGCTGCACGCCATCAGGTTTGACGATTATCAGTGTTCTTTCCATCAATGCATTCATTTCCTTGTCAGTTTTGTATTTTAGAGATCAGAGATTGGAGATTGGAGATTGAGTTTGAGTTTGAATTTGTAATCCGTAATATGCGATCTGAGATGAGTGATTGTACGCGTTTCCAATCTCTGATCTCCAATCCCCAATCTCCAATCTCTAATCTCCAATCTCTAATCCCCAATCTCCTCTTTCCTGTCACTCTCCAGCGCCCGATGATACGCCATCAGCGCGGCGTTGACTTCGCCTTTGCGCGTGTAGACATCGCCCAGCAGCGCGTAGAAACGGCGCACCTGCGGATACGCGTGCGCCGCAGCATCCAGATCGGCGAGCACATCCTCCAGATTCTTATCATCGTTGATCAGCGCCGTGTAATACTCGGCGGCTTCATCGAAGCTGCCGGCCTGCAGCGCGCTGCGCGCCAACGCCAGCGTATCGACGGCGCTGGGTTTTGTCTTTTGCCCCTTCGCGCGGCGCGCCTTTTGGCGCCCGGCGGGAGCGTCGTCGGTTGCGGGCGGAGTTTGCGCGGCGGGCGCCGGCATGATTCGCGCGTTATCCGGCGGCAGGTCGCGCGCGTCCGGCGACCACTTCATGACCGTGGCCGAACGATCCGCGCTGCGCTCTCCCGGCGCCGTCTCCATCCCGGGCTCGAAAGGCAGATCGAGCGCATCATCCACCGCGCCCTCCGGGATGGGTGGTTTGGGTTTCTCGGCCTGTAACGCCGTGAGCCACGCGGGAATTCCCGCCGCGTCCTCGTCGTTGGTTTGCAGCGGCGTCCATTCCAACGGCGGCAGCCCCGGTATCGTTTCCACGTTCCCTTCCGTGGATTCGTCCGCAGGCGGTCTGGCAGCTTCGGTGCCGCCAGCCGGCTGCGGCTGCTCCGGGACGGCGGTTGGCGTGACAGGGCCGGCTGCTGCGATCAGTTCATCCACCCATGCGGAGCGGTCGCGCTCGCCATCGGCATCGTTATGCGGCGCTTCCGCCTCAACCGGAATGGGAGGCGCGGGTTTTGCCGGGATATCGCGCGCCGTATAGGGCGACGCTTCCGCCAGCCAGTCGCGCGCAACACGATACTCGGGGTCGAACCGCTCGACCATGCACTGGTGAAATGCGGCGATCTCCGTGTTTCCGATGCGCGACCATAGCGCCGCAAGGATGACATGCGCATTGAGACAGTCCGGTTGCTCATCCAAGATGCCCTGGCACAGCTCTATCGTGGTGATCTTGAAACCATCGCGCCACAGCATCTCGGCCAGCACAACCTGTACATCCGTACGATCCGGCTCCGCCAGGTTCATGCGGCGCATCTCGGCAATGGCCTTGTTCGTCAGGCCGGCCAGGAAACGCGAACGGGTCGCAGCGATGCGCCCGCGCCCGATCAGGCCTTCATCGATTCCCCCCGCCATCTTCAGCGCATCCGCGTCGTTTGGCGCATACACCAGCGCCTGGCGCGCGAGGACACTCGCCTCGCTGGTTTGCCCGGCCTTGACCAGGCAGCGCGCCAGGCCGACCATGGCGCGCGAGTCGCACGGCAGGACATCCAATATGCGCCGGTAGTCCTCTATCGCCCTGGGCATATCGCCCGACATCTCATAAGCCTGGGCGCGCGCCTGCAGAATCCGCACTGCGTCGGGGTAGCACATGACGAGCTCGTTGCAGCGCAAAATGGCCTGCTCGTAGTTGGCTGCTACAATCCAGCGGCCGGCCTCAGACAGCGCCTTATCCAGTGTCAGTGTCGTCAACTCGCTCATCGGTGATTTCAAGTGATATTATCGCCCAAGTCAGCGTAAGCGCAGGCATCAGGAAGGCGCATGCCTGACATCTGGTTATGGACAAACACCAATGGAACCTGCCCGGGATGCGCGGGCGCGCGCCGGAATATCGCTGTGAAACCGATGTCTCGGAGGGATTGGAGGCTGTCGCGCTGGCGGAGATGCGCGCGCGGTTGGGGCGCCTGGCCCGCTTTAGCTCAACTGTGGCCGAGGGCGCGGGGGTCGTGGCGTTCACATACGACGGCGACCTGCGCATACTGCTGAAGCTGCAGACCGTACAGGCCGTCTATCTGCTGGAGCATTTCGCCGTCGCGCGCCCCAAGGCGCTGCTGGGCGACCAGCATTTCCGCAGGCTGCTCGCGTTGTGCGAAACCGTGCTGAGCCTGCATCCAGGCGGAACCTGCAAAACCCTGGTCATCAACGCCGCAGGCTCCGACTCCTCGGTGATGGTGCGCCTGAAGAACGAACTGGCGCAGCGCCTGGGGTTGAGCGCCGGCGCAGACGAAGGCGATCTGCTGCTGCGCCTGCGCCCGACGCCCACCCATGCTCAGGCAGGCGACGGCGGCGGTTGGGATGCGCTGGTACGGCTGACGCCGCGCCCGCTGGCGACGCGCGCGTGGCGCGTCTGCAACTATGAGGGCGCATTGAACGGCGCCGTCGCGCATGCCATCGTCCGGTTGACCCGCCCGGACGCCCGCGATGCGTTCCTGAACATCGCGTGCGGATCGGGCACGTTGCTGATCGAGCGGCTGGCGGCCGGCCCGGCGCGCCAAGTCATCGGTTGCGACATCGACCCGCGCGCGCTGGCCTGCGCGCAGCGAAACATCGACGCAGCCGGCGCGACAGGCCGGGTGGCGCTATGCAGCGCCGACGCCCGCGCGCTCCCGCTGCCCGATCACAGCGCCGACGCGCTGTGCGCCGACCTGCCTTTCGGGCACCTGGTGGGGTCGCACGCCGACAACGTGCATTCCTATCCGCTGATCCTGCGCGAGGCCGCGCGCATAGCCCGCCCGGGCGCGCGCTTCGGGTTGATCACGCACGAGGCGCGCCTGATGGAGCAATTGCTGGCGGACACAGGCAACCCCTGGCGCGTCCAGCAGGTGCTGCGGGTCGAACTGGGCGGGCTGCACCCGCGCATCTTCGTGCTGACCAGGCGGGAGAAAGATGTCTGACCTATTTATTAACAACCCTTGCGAAGGCTGCGAGCCTTCGCAAGGGTGACAACCAAGGGTGATCACCACCGTCATTCCCGTGCTATAGTAATTCGGTCAAATTTACAGTAAAGGATATCTGCGACCTATGCCCACCGACGAGAACGTCGTATCCAAAGACTTTATTCGTGACCTGATCGATGAGGATAACCGCACCGGCCGCTTCGGCGGGCGCGTGCACACGCGCTTTCCGCCGGAGCCAAACGGCTACCTGCACATCGGCCACGCCATGTCGATCAACCTGAACTATGGCATCGCCAGAGATTACGGCGGCAAGTTCAACCTGCGCTTCGACGACACCAACCCCACCAAGGAGGAGCAGGAGTACGTCGATTCGATCCTGGCGGATGCGCGCTGGCTGGGCGTCGACTGGGAGGACCGCCTGTTCTTCGCCTCGGATTACTTCGACCAGCTCTACGCGTGGGCGGCGCAGCTCATCAAGGACGGCAAGGCCTATGTGTGCGACCTGAACGCGGACGAGATGCGCGCCTATCGCGGCACGCTGACCGAGCCGGGGCGCCCAAGCCCGTACCGCGACCGCACCGTTGAGGAGAACCTCGACCTGTTCGAGCGCATGCGCGCGGGCGAGTTCCCCGACGGCTCGCGCACGCTGCGCGCCAGAATCGACATGGCATCGCCCAACCTGAACCTGCGCGACCCGGTGCTGTATCGCATCCTGCAAGCGACCCATCACCGCACGGGCGACAAATGGTGCATCTACCCGATGTACGACTACGCGCACGGGCAGAGCGACTCGATCGAGGGCATCACGCATTCCATCTGCACGCTGGAGTTCGAAGATCACCGCCCGTTGTACGACTGGATTCTGGACGCGCTGAACATCTATCACCCGCAGCAGATCGAGTTCGCGCGCAAGGCGCTGACCTACACCGTGCTGAGCAAGCGCAAGTTGATCGAACTGGTCAGGAGCAGGATCGTCAACGGCTGGGACGACCCGCGCATGCCCACCATCTCCGGGCTGCGCCGGCGCGGCTATACGCCCGAAGCCGTGCGCGAATTCACCGCGCGCCTGGGCGTCTCCAAAGCCAACAGCACCGCGGATTATCAGCAACTGGAAGCCTGCGTGCGCGAAGACCTGAACAGGCGCGCCGCGCGCGTGATGGTGGTGCTGAAGCCGCTCAAGGTCGTCATCGAGAACTACCCTGAGGGGCAGGTCGAGTCGGTCGAGGCGGAAAACAATCCGGAAGACCCCGCCGCCGGGACGCGCCAGTTGCCGTTCTCGCGCGAGCTGTATGTCGAGGCCGAGGACTATCGCGAGGACGCCCCCAAGGGCTGGTTCCGCCTGGCGCCGGGGCGCGAGGTGCGCCTGAAACACGCCTACTTCATCACCTGCCAGTCTGCCGTGAAGGACGCGCAGGGCGAAGTGGTGGAGCTGCGCTGCGCCTATGACCCGGCCTCGCGCGGCGGCAGCACGCCGGACGGGCGCAAGGTGCAGGGCACGCTGCACTGGGTGAGCGCCGCGCACGCCGTCGATGCCGAGGTGCGCCTGTACGAGCCGCTCTTCAACAAACCCAACCCCGACGACGCGCCGGATGGCGCGGATTACAAGGCCAACCTGAACCCCAACTCGCTGGTGGCGCTGAGCGGCTGCAAGGCCGAGCCGGGGCTGGCCGATGCGCCGGCCGGCGCGCGCTACCAGTTCCTGCGCCAGGGCTACTTCTGCGTTGACCCCGACGCCGCGCCGGGCAAGCTGGTGTTCAACCGCACGGTGACGCTGAAGGACACCTGGGCCAAGAGATCGGAAGAGCACACG
>JAMCQN010000140.1 GCA_023382055.1 Chloroflexota bacterium | reverse complement strand
CGCATCCGGGGAATAACCGACGGTTGATATTGCGTGACAACGCCAAACCTCACAGGCCTGGCATGGATGTCCGCATCCGGGGAATAACCGACGGTTGATGTTGCGTGACAACGCCAAACCCCACAGGCCTGGCATGGATGTCCGCATCCGGGGAATAACCGACGGTTGATATTGCGTGACAACACCAAACCTCACAGGTCTGGCATGGATGTCCGCATCCGGGGAATAACCGACGGTTGATGTTGCGTGACAACGCCAAACCTCACAGGTCTGTCAGACCTGTGAGGTTTTCCGAGGAGCCTGTATCTGCACACCCAAAAGGGGGCGGCAGCCACGTGCGGTCAAGGGGTTGGCGCCGGCTGGGCGTAAGTTTCAACAGTAGTACGCTCGCTGCGGCTGGTTGCCTTGGCCTCATACATGGCGGTGTCGGCGCGTTTGAACATCGCGTTGATATCGGCGTCGTTCGGCAGCAGGATCGTCCCGCCTACGCTGATGGTCACACCGATGGGCGTGCCATCCTCATAGGCGGATACCTGCGCGACGGCGCGGCGCAGGTGATTGGCTACTACCTCGGCGCCCGCTAGATCGGTATCGGGCAACAGCGCGGCAAATTCGTCACCGCCGATGCGAGCCAGGACGTCCGCCCCGCGCAGGTGCTCCTGGCAGCGCGCGGCAATACCCTTCAGCACTTCGTCGCCGGCGGCATGCCCGTAGCTGTCGTTGATTTGCTTGAACCTATCCACGTCCATCACCAGCAGCGTCAGCGGCCGTTTCGTGCGCCGCGCCCGCGCGATAGCGTCGTAAGCACGAGTCTTGAAGTTCCCCACGTTGTGAACGCCGGTGAGTGGATCGGTAGTAGCCATATGCCGCAGGGCGGCTTCGGCCGTGCTCAGTTCTGCTTCCAGGCGCTCACCCATCATGTTTAGAAAGCCAAATGCCAGCGGGACAGTCAGAGTCAGCATGACCAGCAGGTATAACGGCTGCGCCAGCGCCAGCGCCATTGCAGGATCGAACAAATCCGCTCGGATCGTGGTATGCAGGGCGTTATAGATGTGATAACACTCGTTCAAGCCGTATGCAACCAGCACGACACCGGTTGTGATCGCCGCCGAGCGCAGACGGCGCCGCGAGCGGATAAACAACTCGACCCCGCCCCAGAAGAAAATGACGGCGTTGATGAACGAGACGCACAGCGTCCTCAACACGATATCGTTATACAGGTACAGGAAAAACAGGAGCAGCAGGAGTTCGGTGACCAGCGGGATGAGATAAATGCGAATACGCCGCCCGCCATAAAAGCGCCGGATGCCGGCAGTGATCAGAACGGGCACAGCGCTGAAACACAGGCTGCCAATGACGACGGATACCAGGTCGGGCACGCTGCCGCTCAGTACGGTCAGACCGCCCGCGACGATACCCAGCCCGAAGGAGGCGGTCCATAACCCAAAGCCTGGATAACTCTTGCGAGCGATCCAGTAGGTGATCATAATGAACGTCAGGACTGCGCCGACGACGGTCACGGCCAGCGTCATCGTGCGCGTGTCGAAATTCATATCCATTGGCGCTACCCCATAGCGCTGCAAAACAGGGAGGCAGACTGGTTGTCGAAGGTTTCCTCAATTGTGCGACGGCGTTATCTCGTTGATGCGCCGATCCGAATAACAGCCTGCCTGTTGCGTGATAGTATAAGGCTACTATTCGTGAACGCAAGTGGCATAACTGCGTATAAATAGGCATGCAGTGCGAAGCGAATACGAAAAAGAACTACGGCGACTGCTCGGGCGCGACAGCGTATTGCCTGCCTCTTGCGTCATGCCTTTGCCTTCTGAGCGCTACTCACGGCAGGTTGCGCCGCACTTCGTCCAGACCCTTGCGCGGGCGCGCCTGCGGCACTTCAGCGGGGAAGCCGAAGTAGAGGAAACCGACGATCTCCTCCGCCGTCGGGTCGATCCCCAGCAGCGCGTAGGTGCGCGGGTGGCGGGTCATGACATTGGAACTCCATTGCATGCCCAGGCCGATGTCCCAGGCCGCCAGTTGGATGTTCTGCACCGCACAGCAAGTCGCTGCGAAGTCTTCGCGGCGCTCTTGCGCATCGGGGTTCAGGTGATAGGTCACCACTACGATGCGCGGCTTGGACATGAACTTGCCTTCCGCCAGCGCGCGCAATTTGCCGCGCGCTTCAGCATCGCCGTCGGAGCCCAGCGCCTCAAGCTGGACATCGGCATTGGCGGCAGCCAGCGCGCGATGCGTCTGCGGCCCCAGCACAATGAAGCGCCACGGCTGCGTCAGGTGATGGTTCTGCGCCCACAACCCGGCCGCCAGCGCGCGGTCCAGCACGTCAGCGGGCACGGGATCGGGCCTGAACTTCTTGATGCTGCGGCGGCTGAGAATGGCGTCACTTACTTCCACTGATGATCCCTCGGATTTCGTTTTGGCTATTCTCCACCACTTTGCGGATTGTGCGGATTTTCTCCTGATCGCCTTTCTCAATGGCCTCGCGCAGGCCGCCCCAGATCGTGCGGGAGAGGTTTTCAAGGTCTTCCATCAGGAAGGCGACCTCGTGCCGGCTGGCCTCGGCCACCTGGACGGCGGTAAAACGATCCCAAAAGGCCTGCACATCCTCGGCGTGGGCCTTCAACTCGGCCTGGCCGGCTTCGGTCAACTCATAAACGCGCCGCTCGGCTTTGGCCGGTGAAAGACACCCGCTAAAGCGTCCACATCCATGCGCCAAGCCAGCGTCTCTCATTCATGGCTCTCAGGCGTGCTGCGCACCAGGATCACGGGCACCGAGGTCATGGGCAGGAAGCGCGGTGTCAGGCTGCCTTCCCAGCGCGCATCGCTGGTATCGCGCCCATGCGTAGCCATGACGATCATGTCAACATTTTCAGCCGCCACCGTCTCCTTCATTATGGACGCCGCATCGCCGCGCAGCACCGCGCCCGAAACTGCCAGCCCGTCGGCCTGCAACCTGTCGCAAATCTGCTGCAGGTAATCGGCGGCCTGGCGAGCGGACAAATCCAGCGCCAGCATGGCCGTGCGGGGCGACACGCGACTAGCCACTGCGTCTCTGATCGGCAGCGTCTCGGCGGTAGGCGTCACCGACAGCAACGAGATTTCAGCGTCGCACTGGCGCGCCAGCATCGTCGCCACCGGTATGGCAACTTCGTGAGCCTTCAACCCATCAAGCGGCAACAGGATGCGCTTGATCTCAGTAACGCCAGTATCTTTCAGCAGGCTGGGCCGGATGAACAGCACGGGAACGCGGCCTTGATGGATGACCTGCTGCGCGATGCTGCCAAACAGCACGTCGCGCAACCCGCCGCGCCCGTGGGCGCACAACACAACGAGGTCTGCGTGCAGTTCATCGGCGTGGTCACGGATAGTCTGCGCCACCCCCGCATCCTGTGTCTCGTGGATATTCTGCACGATCGTCACACCCTCGCGTGAAAGTTGAGCCGCGACCCTGGACAGATAGTCGCGCGCTTCGGCGACCTGCTGCAGGTGGTGCTCGCCGTGCACAGCGCCGGGAGGCGCTTTTTCTACGACGTGAAACAGAATAATGGTTGACTGGAAGCGCTCAGCCAGATAGCGCGTCAGCGGCAACACGGCTTCCGCCAGGCTGGATCCATCCAGCGGTACCAGTAAACGTTTGAACACGGTTAACCTCCTCTTTATGACGGCAATAGCGTCATCACCAGCAGATAGATATTCAGCACGGCGATTAAGATGGCAACCGTCCAGGCCGCCACCTTCAGCGCCGGTGTGTTAGCGAATTCGCCCATCATCCTTTTGTTGCTGGTGAACATCACCAGCGGAATCACAGCAAACGACAGTTGCAGCGACAGCACCACCTGCGACAGCACCAGCAGCGAGGTGGCGCTCGCCTCGCCGAAAATCCCGATCACGATGATGGCTGGGATGATCGCCAGCGCGCGCGTGATCAGTCGGCGCAGCCACGGCTTCATGTGGATGTTGAGAAAGCCCTCCATCACGATCTGCCCTGCCAGCGTGCCGGTCAACGTAGAGTTCTGCCCCGATGCCAGCAGCGCGATGGCGAACAAGACGCTAGCCAGCCCGGTGCCCAGCAGCGGCGCCAGCAGTTTATAAGCGTCCTGAATTTCGGCCACATTCTGATGCCCGCTGGTGTGAAAAGTAGCAGCCGCCAGGATCAGGATGGCCGCATTGATAAACAGCGCGCCCATCAGCGACACGGTCGAGTCGAGTGTGCCGAAGCGGATCGCATCGCGCTTGCCGGCGGATGTCAGGTCGAACTTGCGCGTCTGGATGATGGACGAGTGCAGGTACAGGTTGTGCGGCATCACGGTCGCGCCCAGTATGCCGATGGCGATGTAAAGCATGGCGGGATTGGTGACAATCTGCGGGCTGGGCAGGAAGCCCAGCGCGACGCCGCCCCAGTCCGGGCGGGCGAAGAACAGCTCGAGGATGAAGCTGATCGTGATAACGCCGATCAGCCCGCCGACGATGGCTTCGATGTAACGAAAACCGCGCGAGTTGAGGAAGAGGATGATCACGATATCGAGCGCGGTGATCAGCACGCCGACGATGAGCGGCAGGCCGAACAGCAGTTGCAGCGCCACCGCCGAGCCGACGACTTCGGCCAGGTCGGTGGCGGCGATGGCGATTTCCGCCAGCACCCACAACCCCGCGCCCACGGGCTTGCTGTAAGTATCGCGGCAGGCTTGCGCCAGGTCGCGCCCGGTAACGACGCCCAGCTTCAATGCCAGCGATTGCAGGATGATCGCCATGATGTTCGAGATCATGACGGCGAACAGCAGTGTGTAACCGAATTGCGCGCCGCCGGCCAGATCGGTGGCCCAGTTGCCGGGGTCCATGTAACCGACCGCGATCAGCAGGCCCGGCCCGGCGAAGGCCAGGAACATGCGCAGGAAGGATTTGCCGTGCGGCACCTCGATGGAGCGGTGCACCTCGGCCAGGCTATAGGCGTGGCTGTCGTGATGTTGCCCGCCGTCGTTCGCGCCGGCGTGTTCCTTGGGTTCTTCCTTGATACTCATACCAGTACTCCTTGTTGCGTCTATTTCACCCGCTGAACGCGATCATTATATATAGGCAAAAACGCGACTTGCTCCGATGATTCGACAGCCTTCGCGCCGCCGCGCGCCTATAATCTCCCATAATCACACAACGGAGGCGCGCCCATGAGATTATTTCCGGTCATTTTGAGAATCCTGGCTCCACAATTTCCGCTGTTCGTCGCCTGGATCGTGGCGATCATCCTCGCGTTCGTCACCTGGAAACGCCACCCCGCCGTGTCGCTGCTGACGCTCATCGCCGTGGTGTTGTTCATCCTGGGCAATCTATTCAACTTGTTCATATTGAGCGTCCTGCCGGTGGAACTCGGCATCAGCGTGCGGTCGCTTGGTGTGTTGCTGGGCGTGGGGCGCATTTTCACGATCATCCTGGAGACGTGCGGCTGGGCGCTGGTGATCGCGGCCATATTCGGCTGGCGCAAACGCACCGAGCCGCAGGGCTAGACCGGTGTACGGCTAAACCACGGATTTATCTCTGACATCCGTGTAATCCGTGTCATCCGTGGTTCGTTCCGGATTCCTCTTGCTTCCGGCTTCTCGCTTCAGCCAGACACACGCCACCGGCTGAAGCCTCAACGTCCAGGGATGGATTCATCCCCGCCATCCGTGGAATCCGTGTCATCCGTGGTTTATTCCAGATTCTTCTTGCTTCTGGCTTCTTGCATCTGACTTCTGACTTCCGTTCTCCAGCGTCGTGCGGCCGGGCTAGTTCGTCAGCCCCGTCTGGAGCAGAAAATCCAACCTTAAGAAGGGCGCGAAGCGCAGGCTCTCCACCCTGGCATCATTCGGGATGACGAACGCCACCAGCCCCTGCGCCTTCTCGCCTTTATTGAGATCGACCGCATCGAGCTGGCCGTCCACGCCGCCCAGCTCCGGCGCGTAGACGTAGCCGTTCGTATCGACCAGCAGGAAGAAGTCGGGATTGCACGGCATCGTGTCGCCCGATACGTTGCTCATGGCCACGTCGACGGAGACCAGGCGCATGCCATTCTGCGGCTGATACAGGATGCCCGGCTTAGCTGGATCGGCCAGGCTCAGCGCCGTCATGCTGTAGCCGTTAACCTCGACCGGCGCGCCCAACCTGGGCAGGTTCACCTGCGGGCGGGCGGTCTGCGCCTGCGTGGGCGCGTGGCCGGCCGGAGCGGGCAGCAGGCCGATCTCGAAATACTGGTCGGACTTGATGCTGGGCGCATAGCGCAGTGCGACGATCTTCACGTTGTTCGGCGCCAGATAAGCGACCCAGCCGCGAATCTTCTCGCCAGGATTCAGTTCTGCGATGGTGATCTCGCTGTCGAGCGCGGCAAACACCGGTTTATACGTGCGGCCGGCCTGATCCACCACAGCGGATTGCAGCGGGTTCTCGCGGAACTTGGCGATGCTGACGTTGCCGGCAGTCATGTCGAGCGCGATGAGCCGATGCCCGGCGGATACTTTGTACTCGGCGATGGGCGTTGCAGGATCCACTACCTTCGCCACGGAGAGCAGCATACCGTCCTGCTCGACGACGTCGCCCAGGAAAGTCGACGCCGCGGTACCGGGCTCCGCGCCGGTCTGTCCGGCAGAGGTAGCTTGCGGCGCAGCCGTCGCAGCGGCCTGCGATGTTCCGGCGGCGGGTTGGGTGGACTGCGGCGCAGCCGCGCCGGGCGTCTTGATCGAGATCAGGCCGCATCCCAGCGCCAGCACAGCCAGCGCCGATACAGGAAAAACAAGGCGGGAGTTGATACGCATATCGTTCGACGCCATCGGTTCGCTCCTTCAGGTCAATACCTTACGGCCTACGGACAACAGCGACATTGTATGCGATGCGCGCTTCGCGCGCCTGACAGATAATAGATGCGCACGAAAGGTGTATACATACCATGCCAACCCTTAAGCGCCGCTTTGCGCTATTGCTCATGCTCATCTTCGTCATCGCCTGCGGCGGCGCGCCGCAAGCCACCTTCGCACCGCAGCCGTCGGGTGTGCCTGCACCGCCAACGCCCACGCCTGTGCCCGTCGGCGTGACGAGCACTGCCGGCGGGCTGACGCTGGCGCTGACTGCGGATGTGACGATGGCGCTGGTCAGAATCCCGGCCGGCGAGTTCATCATGGGCAGCGCCGACGGCGACGCCGACGCGCAGAGCAATGAAAAACCGCAGAACAAGCTCAACCTGCCTGTGTACCTGATCGGCAGGTATGACGTAACCAACGCGCAATACGAGGCATTCATCATCGCCACCGCGCGCAGGTGGACGATGCCGATAGGCAAGGAAGAATATCCGGTAGTCAACGTGACCTGGCGCGATGCGGTGGACTTCTGCCGGTGGCTGGGCGAGGCGACCGGCCGAACTGTGGTGTTGCCCAGCGAGGCGCAATGGGAGAAGGCTGCGCGCGGCCCTTCGACAGGCTCAGGAGATGGGCGCAAGTACCCGTGGGGCAACCAGCCGCCCGATATGACGCTGCTGAACTTCAACAACAACGTGCGCAGCGCTACCGTCGCGGGACACTACAGCCCGCAGGGCGACAGCCCCTACGGGCTGGCCGATATGGCCGGCAACGTGCGCCAGTGGACCAGCAGCCTGATGAGCCCGTATCCCTACCGCACCGACGACGGGCGCGAGAATCAGAGCAGCGGCGACTGGCGCGTCGTGCGGGGCGGGGGGTTCATCGTGGGCAGCCGCGGCGTGCGCAGCGCCAGCCGCGAGAGCTACGACCCGATCAGCCGCTACGACGACATCGGTTTCCGCGTGGTCGTGCTGCCGTAATGGGAAAGTCATCCACCGAATGAATTCGGCGTCTGACACGCCGCGCGAAACCGGCCAAGGCCGGTTGGGACTATCCGCGACTACCCCATCCATTAGCCGTGAATTCATTCACGGTCATCCACCGAAT
>JAMCQN010000125.1 GCA_023382055.1 Chloroflexota bacterium | reverse complement strand
GCAGGCGGCGAAGAAGGCTGCCAGCGCCACCGGCGCGCCCGCCAGAAACGCGGCGACCATGATCGCGATGACCAGCAGGCTTTTGCGCAGGACCGGCGCGTAGACAACGGCGCTTGTTGCGCCTGTTGCGCCTGTTGCGGCCGGCGGCCTGTCGGGCGCCAGATGCGGCAAATTGGCTTCGCCGTCGATTAGGCCAAAGCGCCGTTCTTTGAACTCGGCGGGATACAGCCAGCGAGCGACGGCGACGACGATGACCAGCCCCGCCGCAGCCACCGGCCCCAGATGGGCCAGGAATACCAGGTAAGGGATGCCGGAGGACGTGCCGATCAGGATGTTTTGCGGGTTGCCGGTGATCGTGGCCGTCGATCCGACGTTGGCGGCCGTGGCGAGCGCTATCAGGTAGGGCAGCGGATTGCGGCGCAGCCGCAGTGTGATCGAGCACACCAGCGGCGTGAGCATCAACACCACCGTGTCGTTCAGAAAGAGCATCGATAACACACCGCTGCTGACCGCGACCAGGATCAGCAGGACGAGCGGCGAGCCGGCCCGCTCGATCACCAGGCGCCCGGCCAGGTTGAAGAAGCCGGCCAGCTCCAGCACGGCGTTGATCATCATCATGCTCAGCAGCAGCAGGATGGTGCTGGGGTCGATCGTCGTGGCGGCCTGTGCTGTCGACAGTACGCCCGTCGCCAGCAGCGCCGCCGCGCCCACTACCGCGATTGTGGCGCGGTTCAGGCGCAGCACCGGCACAGTCCCGGCCGACAGGGCGATCAGCGTGACAAGCGCAACGACGCCGGCGATGAGTTGGCTGTTAGTCATAGCGACCCGAAAACAAATGAAGGTTCAGCACTGCGGATTCGCCGGTAACCCGCAGCGCTGAACCTGTTCATGATGGGAGACGATCTAATAGAGGAACATCGGCTTGCCGTCGACGTGGCGCACCTTGGGCATGTAGTTGGCGCTGTCGTACAACTCGTCCACGTCCACACGCTTCAGCCCCTGCATGATGGTGGAGATTGGCACGCTGGTGTAAGTGCCGTTGCGCAGCGCGACCATGCGGTTCGAAGCGCCGCGCCGGATCAGCAGCATCGCCATGTTGGCGTAGTTCACGGCCACCATCAGGTCGAGGCTGTCCGGCGCGCCGGAGCGCATCAGGTAACTGACTTGCTGGTACAGGATGTCCTCGCCGGTGATCTTCTTGAGCGCCTCGCCGGTGATCTGGCCGATGCCGCCCAGCTTCATGTGGCCGTAGGCGTCGGCCTGGCCGTATTCGATGACCTTGCCGCCGGTCATCTGCGCCCCTTCGGAGATGGTGACCATGCAATAATGGCTGGGGTTGCCCTTCTTGTCTTCCATGCAGAACGCCGCCAGCTTTTCGGGGTCGAAGTGCACCTCGGAGATGATGGCGCGGTCGACGCCAGCCAGGTAGGAAGCCAGCAGCGACGTCTCGCCGCTGTTGCGGCCGAACAATTCGACCACGGCGATGCGCTCGTGGCTGCCCGCGCTGGTGCGCAACTGGTGGATGAATTCCACGCTGCGCGTCACGGCGGTGGAGAAGCCGATGCAGTAGTCGGTGCCGAACACGTCGTTGTCCATCGTCTTGGGGATGGCCACGATGTGAAAGCCCTCGCGATGCAGGCGCTCCGCATAGCTCAGCGTATCGTCGCCGCCGATGGGGACGAGCACGTCGATGCCCAGCTTGTCCAGCACCTGCAGCACGTGCGGTGTGAAGTCGTGCGTGCCTTTGTCTTCGCTTTCGGGGTGAGCCGCGCGCAGGAAGCCGGGGATGTCCTCGGGGCGCACCTTGCCGGGATTGGTGCGGCTGGTGTGCAGCATGGTGCCGCCGGTGCGGTCGATGGTGCGCACGTGCTGCTTGTCCAGCGGGATGATCCAGTCGTGCTGGGCGGACGGGTCGTCGAGGTTGTAGTTCAGTAACCCGCCCCAACCTCTGCGAATGCCGACGACTTCATAGCCCTCGTCGACTGCGCTGTAGACGAGCGCCTTGATACAGGGGTTCAAGCCCGGCACGTCGCCGCCGCCGGTGAGTATTCCTAAACGCTTCATTGCTTCTGGCTCCTTGTTCTTGTATGGTTTGTATTAATGGTTGGCAAGCCCTATAGCCGGGCCGCAAATAACCCTGATGTGGATATCGCTATCCGATCCTTATTATGGCTCAGGCGCGGTTTAGCGGCGCATAAACGCACAACACTTCAGTATAGTTGAGAGTCGATTTTGCCGCATCGACAATAACAACCCCTGCAAAGGGTATTCAACGACGACTCGTCCTGTTCAGCTACCCTTTGCAGGGGTAATCACGCGCCGGTCTTTTTGAAGTCGAAAAAGCGGTAGCCGATGCCGCGTTCGGTCAGGATGTACCTGGGGTGCGCCATATCCTGCTCGATCTTCTGGCGCAGATAGGTGATATAGAGGCGCAGATACTGCGTCTCGTCGCGATACTCCCAGCCCCACACCTTGGATAGCAGCGTCTCATGCGGCACCACCCAGCCGGCATTCTGCACCAGGTGATACAGCAGCCGCCACTCGGTGGGGCGCAGTTTGATGGCCTTGCCGTCCACGATGACCTCGCGCCGGTTGAAGTCCAGCGACAGCCGCTCATCGACTTTGATGGGCGCCTTCTCAACCTGCGCGGGCAGTTCGGCGCGCCGCACCACCGCTTTCACGCGCGTGACCAGTTCGCGCGGGCTGAACGGCTTGGTGATGTAATCGTCCGCGCCCAGTTCAAGCCCTTTCACTTTGTCGTCCTCTTCGCTCTTGGCCGTGAGCATGATGACCGGCACGTTGCTCTCCTCGCGGATGGACTTGAGCGTTTCGAAGCCGTCCATTTCCGGCATCATCACATCGAGCAGCACCGCGTCGGGCAGCAGCTCGCGCGTCTTGCGCACGGCGTCGAGTCCGTTTTCCGCCGAGACCACCCGGTAGTTCTCCAACTCCAGGTTCATGCGGATAAAGTTGATCATGCGTGGCTCATCGTCCACGACCAGGATGATTTTTGAATCCTCGTTGGGCATCGGACTTTATTATAATCATCTTCAATGCACCCGCCACGCTTCCGCCGGCTTGCGAGCGTCAAAGCCGCGATGCTCAACCAGACTCGTTATTTGCCGGCGCAGGAGCGCGTGTTTCGCACCAACTTCACCCTGCACGTGCTGAACGGCGCGTTCGGCGGGCTGGGCGATGCGCTCACCGGCTCCGCGCTGATCATGACGGCGTTCCTGAGCCAGCTCACCACATCCAACCTGCTCATTGCGCTGCTGCCGCCGCTGCGCGACGCCGGCTGGTATCTGCCGCAGTTCTTCATGGCGCCACTGGTGGATCGCGCGCGCCGCAAGGTCGCCCTTTATCGCGCCAGCACGGTCTTCCGCATGGCCGCCTGGCTCGCCATGGTCGTGTGCATCTTCACCATTCAGGATCACAACATCCTGTTGATCGCCGTGTTTGCCTGCACCATCGCCATCTCGCTGCTGGCCGGTTTCGCGGCGCTGCCGTTCCTGATCCTGACGGCCAAAGTCATCCCGCCGGACCGGCGCGGGCTGGTGTTCGGGCTGCGCCAGCTCACCGGCGGGGTGCTGGGCGTTGCCGCTGGCGGCGCCGTATCGCTGATCCTGGGCGGGGGAACCGGGCTGCCGTTTCCGCACAACTATGCGGTTGTGCTGGCCGGCGGCGCGCTCGGGTACGCGTGTTCCTATATCGTGCTGGGTCTGACCCGCGAGGAGCCGGATGCGGCGCCGGCGCAGACGCCGCCGATGCCGGCGAACCTGAAGAAGGCCTGGTTCATCGCGCGCAGCGACAGGCAGTACCAGCGCTACATCGTCATGCGCGTGGCGCTGCTGGTGGCCGCCGCCTGCATGCCGTTCCTCACGGTTTTCGCCAAGCGGACGCTGGCCGTCAGCGACGCCTTCATCGGCACGCTGATATCGGTCACGCTGGCCAGCAGCCTGCTCTCCAATATGGCATGGGCGCGCGTGAGCGACCGGCGCGGCAACCGGCTGGTGATGATCATCGCCGCCTCCATGGGGCTGGCTTTCTGCGCCCTGGCGGCGCTGACCACCGGCATCTCATCCGAAGCGCTCAACAGCGACGCCGCGCATCTTGCCCTGGTGGCGCTGTTCGCCATCAGCGGCGCCATGATCGCGGGGATCAACCTGGCCTCCAACCCGTTGATGATCGAAATCGCCTCGCCGGATCATCAGTCGCTCTACATCGGGCTGAGCAACAGCATCCTGGGGGTTGTGTTACTCTTGACCACTCTGGTGGGACTGATCGTAGACCGCTTCGGCTTCGTGGGGTTGTTCGTGTTCAGCGGGCTGGCGTTCGCCGTCGCGCTGGAGCGGCTGACCAAAATGCGCGAACCGCGCGCGGCATGACCGCTCACCCGGAGATAATCGACTACTGATATGCGCACTCATCCAATCGCGGTTGTCAAGGGAGCCGGCGACCTGGGCACCGGCGCAGCCTACCGGTTGTGGCGGGCCGGGTTTCACGTGCTATGCACCGACCTGCCGCAGCCGCTGGCGATCCGCCGCAGTGTGGCCATTGCATCGGCCATTTACGATGCGCGCATGACGATCGACGGCGCTATGGTCGAGCGCATCATTTTCGTTGACGAGGCCGTATTCAGTTGGCAGCGCAACAGCATCCCGGTGGTCGCCGACGCCGCCACGCGCTCGGTCAGAGTGCTGCGCCCGGAAGTCGTGGTGGATGCCATCATGGCAAAACAGAATACCGGCACGCAGATCGACGATGCGCCGGTCGTGATCGGCCTGGGGCCGGGGTTCAGCGCCGGGCAGGATTGCCACGCCGTGATTGAAACAATGCGTGGGCATAACTTGGGGCGCGTCATCTGGAACGGCGGCGCAGCGGCCAACACCGGCGTCCCGGGCAACGTGGGCGGGGCGGACGCGCAGCGCATCGTCCGCGCGCCGTGCGCCGGCCAGATGTATGGCCGCAAAGCCATCGGCGACATCGTCAAACCCGGCGACATCATCGCGCAGGTGGGCGCGACGGTCGTGACGGCGCCGCTGGGCGGCGTGTTGCGCGGGTTGCTGCACGACGGTGTGGCGGTGGTCGAGAACATGAAGATCGGGGACATCGACCCGCGCGCCGAGGTCAGCTACTGCTACAGCATTTCGGACAAGTCGCTGGCTGTCGGCGGCGGCGTGCTGGAGGCGGTCTTCGCGCTGCGCGACCGCTGGCAGGCGGTGATGAGCACGGAAGAGGATTAACCGCAAAGCGCGCAAAGAGAGAAGAGAGATTAGAGATTATGAGCGAGCCGCGATAGCCAGGTGGTCGACGGTAGGGTTCGCCGATCTCCTCCTCACCTCCTCTCCTCTTCACCTTTGCGATCTTTGCGCGCTTTATGGTTTTGCTCTAGTCCTCCGCGTTCTCGGCGATCTCCGTGGTAGATGTCTGAACCGCGAAGAAAGGAAGTGCGCGAAGGCGGTATTATCTTTTCCTTTGCGTTCTTTGCGCGCTTTGCGGTAAACCCTTCACTTCGCCTTGCGCACAGAGCGCTTCTTGCGCGCGGGCTTGGTGAGTGTTGGAAAACTCTCGCGATCGGCATTCAGCACCACCACTTCGGTCGGGCGCGGTTTGCGCGGCGCCTGCAGTTTAGCGCGCTTCGACCCTGACGGCAGTTCCGCCGGGCGGATGCCGGTGATGCGGCTGGTCGCCTCCTGCATATCCTTCACCGCGGCGGCCTGGATGGCCTCGTTCACGTCGTTGCGGTTGGCCGCCTCGCGCATGTGCAGCGCCATGGCGTCCATCGATGCCGCCTCCGCGGCGGCGCGCGCGTCGTGGATTTTCTTGGACGGATCGAGCAGGAAGATAAACGCGATGCCCACGCCGATCACGATGGGAGTGGCCGGCAGGAAGTAGGTGGCATACATGCGCAGCCATTCCGGCATCGCGTCGGCGCGGTTGTTGATGGCATCCAGGATGGTGTTCATAATCACAATCGTGAAGTTAGCGCCGTAGAGCAGGTAGCCCACCATGCGCTGCGGGCCGGGAGCGAACCAGAAGTGGATCGCCAGGGGCAGGAAGATGGAAGCGCCCTCCAGGCACAGCAGCGCCGTGATGGCGAACATCTGCTGATCGGCGGCCACGGTGCGGCTGATCAGGTTGAAGTTGTGTACGCCGGTGTAGATCAGCACGGACGTATACAGCACAATCGCCATGAACATGGAGGCTGCCTTTACCGCGTCGCGCCGTTGCGAGCGCATCAACTCGCCCATCGTCACCGGCGTGCGAAACGAGTCGGTTTGATACCCATTCTGATTTTCCATGCGTGCATCTCCTTCAGAAACGCAGGACCGGTGCGCTGTTCACGGCTTACGGCGTGAACCACACACGATGACCGGCTTGATTGGGCTTGACTATAGAACAAATGTTCTAGTCCGTCAAGCGCCTATTACGAAATTGAAGAAGACTGGCAGTGGTTACTCACGGCGACCGCCATGCGGACCCCGGCTACAGCGGCATTATGGGAGCGCGGCGCTGGCCCGTCATCTGTGGAAACGATGATTGTCTCTCGTCGGTCCGCTGCAACGCTGTATTGTGGTAGTCTGGGGCTGGCGCGTTTATGAAAACCGGTTTGTATCTGCATATCCCTTTCTGCCGCTCGCGTTGCAGCTATTGCGACTTCAACACCTACGTCGGCCTGAACGATCTGTTCGAGCCGTACGTGCGCGCCCTGCAGCAGGAGATCACCATGCTCCGCGCCCAATCTCTAATTTCTGATCTCCAATCCCCAATCTCTGCTCTCCCCGCCCACACCATTTTCTTCGGCGGCGGCACGCCCTCGCTGCTCAAGCCGGAGTGGATCGGCGACCTGATTCGCGCCTGCCGGGAGACGTTTGAGATGCCGCCGGATGGCGAGGTGACCATGGAGTGCAACCCCGGCAGCGTCGACGTGGATTACCTGCGCGGGTTGCGCGCCCAGGGCGTGAATCGCCTGAGCTTTGGCGCGCAAAGCGCCGACCCCGCCGAGTTGAAGCTGCTGGGGCGCGAGCACGCCTTCGCCGACGTGGGCGCAGCGATGAGCGCGGCGCGCGCAGCCGGTTTCGATAGCGTCAACCTCGACCTGATCTTCGGCCTGCCGTATCAGGCGCCGGAGACGTGGCGGCGCACGATGGACGCTGCGCTGGCGCTGCAGCCCGATCACGTCTCGCTGTACGCGCTCACCATCGAGCAGGGCACGCCGATGTACGACTGGACGCGCCGCGGCGACGTGCCGTGCCCCGACCCCGACGCCGCCGCCGATATGTACGATTACGCCGAGCGCGCCATGGGCGATGCCGGTTTCATCCACTACGAAATCTCCAACTGGTGCAAGCCAGGGCGCGCCTGCGAGCACAACCTGATCTACTGGCGCAACGAGCCTTATTACGGCTTCGGCGCGGGCGCGCACTCGTCGTCGATCAGGCTTCGACTACCGCTCAGCCGGCGCTGGTGGAACGTGCGCCGCCCCGCCGATTACGTCGGGCGCATCCAGCGCGGCGAGAGCGTGGAGATGGGGCATGAGGACATCGACCTGGCTACCTCGCGCGGCGAGACGATGATGATGGGGCTGCGGTTGCTTGAGGAAGGCGTCAGCCCGGCGCGCTTCGCAAAACGCTATGGCATGCCGCTGGATCAATGCTACGCCGGCGAATTGCGCGAAGGCATGCGGCTGGGCCTGTTGGACGTGAGCGACGCGTGCGTGCGCCTGACCGGGCGCGGGCATTTCCTGAGCAACCAGGCGCTCATGCTGTTCGTGGCCGACCCGCAGCATTGACACGCGCGTGTATGATCAATGCCAGGATGGGAGGCAAAACGCATGACGTATCTGAGTGAGACCCCGTTGCCTGCGACGATGCAGGCAGTTGTCTGTCACGGCCCGCGCGATTACCGGCTGGAGGAATGGGCGGCGCCGGCGCCGGGGCCGGGCGAGGTGGTGGTGCGCGTCAAGTCGGTGGGCATCTGCGCCAGCGACCTGAAGTGCTATCTCG
>JAMCQN010000036.1 GCA_023382055.1 Chloroflexota bacterium | reverse complement strand
CTTTCAAATCGAGGAACCCATCCATGATCTGTTACCCATTTTTGTTCAAAATCGCACACGATGTCGTGACTACTTGCCCGGTTAGAAAAGTGACGAAAAACCGCACACGATGTCGTGACTATTGAGACCTACATAGTTAATGGTCAACGCAGGCACAATGACCTTTAGAGGATATCGAATGCTTGAAAATACCGTGATCTGGGCAGGTTTTGCATTGTTCGCAGCGAGTTTGATGTTGACTCTGGTGCGCAGGCAGCGCAAGCCAGTTCGCACACCGGTAAAGATAGCGCGTGACCAGCACTGCAGGCGCTAGTCGCTGCCGGCTTAAAACAGAACAGCCTGCCATGCAGGTGATACCCACGTTCCGCAAACAGCCTTCTCTCTTCACTTGTCAGTACAGACGACACGACTTCATCCAGCATTACAAACGCTGATACCTGTTAGTCGCGCCATTATCAAGCTGGTCGCCATGGATCATCATCGATGAGCACGCAGCCAGCGCCTAGAACCTGACGCGGCGTCCCTTCGACTTCGATCTCAATGACCGTCGCCAGAGGATCCGGCGCCTCAGCCGGCAGGCCTTTAAGCACCAGTCGGTCGCGAACCTGACTGAACCGCAGTTTCTTTCCGTTCAGCAGTCTTGCGCTTTGTACGGTGTTCTGCAGACCGCCGATTGCCAGTGCCGTGCCCGGCCAGCGGTTACAGTGGTAGTAAAGCGTATTTCCCTTGCGTGTAAATGCGCCAGTAATCATCCAGTCCTGCTGCATCGGGTCGCTGGCTGCATAAATCGATGCCCCATTGCTGTCCAGCCATTTGCCGACCTTGAGCAGTTCGCGCCGGCATACCGGCGGGACGTCGCCTTCAGGCGTCGGGCCGATATTGAGGAGCAGGTTCCCGCCACCGGCAGCGACCGTGCGCAACATAGAGACAACCTGCCAGGCGTTTTTGTAGTTGGTGTCGATCGGTGTATAGCCCCAACTTTCGTTGAATGTCATACAGGCTTCCCAGGCGCGCCCGCCTTTCTCAGGTGTGATGTGCTGCTCAGGCGTGCCGAAATCCTCAGGCAATTGCGACCGGTCGTTGATAATGATATCGGGCTGCAACTGGCGCACCATGGCGTTCATTTTGGCCGATTCCCATTCCTTGGCATTGAGCGGCCAGGAAACGTCGTACCACATGATATCGATTTTCCCGTAGTTCGAGCACAATTCACCGACCTGCCCGTGAATGTAATCGACAAAGCGGCGCCGTGCGGCTTCGTCATGTTTACATGCCGCCCCGTCCGGATGATGCCAGTCCATCATCGAGTAATAAAAGCCTACCCGCAAGCCTTCGGCGCGCGCCGCATCGACATATTCCGCGACCAGGTCGCGCCTGGGGCTGCGCTTTGGGGCGCAATAGTCCGTCAGTTCGGAGTTGAACAGGCAGAAGCCCTCGTGATGCTTGGTCGTCATGACCATATAGCGCATACCGGCCTTCTTCGCCAGCCGCGCCCAGTCGCGCGCTGCATTCGGCTTTGGCTTCCAGGTTCTGGCCAGCTTCTCGTAATCGCTCACCGGTATGCGTTCACGATTCATCACCCACTCGTGACGTCCGATTTGTGAATATAACCCCCAGTGGACGAACATGCCAAAGCGGGCCTCTCGGAACCATTGTAAACGTCGTGCGCGATCTTCCTGTTCGGGTGTTAATGATATTTCCGACATTGTTATTGCCTCTGTCGATGTTATAGCCGTTTTCACGCAATTTGCATATGGCTGGTAAAAAAAAGCCCAGGTGTGGTTAAACACCTGGGCGGAAGTCCTACGACTCAATCAGCGTTTGCGGCGATGTGTGCTGGCTTTAGCCTTCAGTCAGGATACGGTCGACGACCAGTTGGCGGAAATCGGGAGAAAGGCTGGCAAAGTAGGCGCTGAAGCCGGTGACGCGCACAACCAGGTCGGGATACTTGCTGGGGTCTTTGTGCGCTTCGAGCACCTGCTCGGCATCCATGATATTCAGGTTGATCTGCGTGCCACCCAGATCGAAGTGTGTCTTGATCAAGTCAACGATGTGGTCGACGCCGCCTTCATCCTTGGTAATGCCGGGGTCCAGCTCCATCTGCATCGGCGCGGTATTGCCATAGCCGGGCTGGACGGTAGCGATCGCCACTGCCATTGCCGTCGGAGCGCCGTCCTTGCGATAACCCGGATCGGGGTTTGCACCGTGCGATATCGGCTCGCCCGCACGGCGGCCATTCGGCGTAGCGCCGAGTTCTTTGCCCATCGGTATCGTATTCGCCCACGAGAAAAGACCGGGGATCATATTGAAACCGTTTGGCGTAGGCTTCTCTTTTACTATCTTTGTGAAGAGATCGCTCAGCCGGACCGCCCATTCGTCGGCTCTGGATCCGCCGCTCCCGTAACGCGGGATGCTTTTCATCATCAGGCGAGCTTTCTCGCCATCAGCGCCGGCCCAGTTCTCGTCGAGATGGCGGACGATCTCGTGCCAGGTCATGCGCTTCTGTCTGTCGATGCGCTGTTCCAACGCGGCAAATGAATCAGTCACCGTCGCCAGTGCGGAACCGTCCACACACAAGTTGTAGTACTCGACGCCGCCATGCGACGCATCCAGCCCCTTCTCAATGGTCCCGTAACAAAGCAAGTCCAGGAACAGCTCGGGGAAGACCTGATGGTAATGCTCCATGTGATAGTCCAGGCCTTGCGCGATCGTTGCGACGGCGCGGCGCAGATGCCTGGCGTACAACGTGAACAGCGTTTCAGTGCTGGGTTGGAGCGACGCATCCGACATCATCTCTTGAAGCGCTGCCTCAAAGACTTTCCCGAAGTTGATTTTTACGCAGTCATTCAGGGTGTACTCACGGCCTGGTATCGCCGACCAGTGGCAGCCTGAGTACGCTCGGGTGCGAGCGACCTCGGACGTGTATCCATTCCTCATGAACCCTTCAGTCGTGCGGTCTATGCCCAGGAATTTGGGCGTGGCGCACTTATCCTCGAACATGATCTCCACGCCACGGCGCAAGAGATCTGGATCCACCTCGTCACCGACGCAGACGCCGATATTGGCGGGAATCTTCAGACGGTGGGCCGCTTCCAGCGCGAGGAATGACAGGCGGGTGGTTGTGTCTTTGCCGTTTTCATCGGGGCCGCCCAACTGAATGTAATCCGTATTGCGAACCAGGAAACATGCGAGGTGGAAAATAGCCTCTTCATCGTCCAGGATGCCAAGCGCGCTGTCGCGCTCGTAATACGGCTGCAGCAATACATCGAGGCGGCCCAGCGCGCCGTTGCCGTTGAACATGCGCGCAGCCATCTGATACCAGTTCATCCACTGGCAAGCCTCACGGAATGTCTTTGGCGGCTCTGTGACCAGCCGCGTGTTTATATCGGCAAGCGCTTCGAGGTTTTCACGCCGTTGCGGATTGCTCTCACTTTTATTCATCGCCCTGGCTTCATCGGCCGTGCGCTGTATCCAGTTCTGCATGCCCAGTACAATGCTCTCGAGACCATCGTAGAAATCCAGTTTCTGCGCCAGCAACGCTTGATCCGTCACGGTAGATTGCTGGACTTCTCGGTAGCGCCTGATCTTATTCAGCAGTCCGCCCCAGCCGAGTTGAAAGCCAATCGTCAGATCGTGGCAAAAGTGCTGCGCGGCGCCAATCCCAGATCCCAGACCGTATTTTTGCTGGTCGGCATGCAGGAAGCTGAAATCCAGGTCCGGGTTCCAGTGCGGCTTGCGATATGACATGAAGTTCGCCATATACCCGCCGGCCAGCGAACTGACAGGATCGATATACACCGGGTGCTGTTCCAACAGCGCCCGGTAGTTCGCGCCAACCGCCTTCGGCCCGAAAAAGCCGCCGCTGGGGTGGTTACTTTGTACCTGAAAGCCGGCGATCAGCGCATCTGTTATCGGCATCCCCGATGCGCTCATGGTCTGAACGATCTCCCGGCGGTCTGCCGGCGGTAGAATCAATCCCCAGTCATCATGGTTCATCGAACCGATGATCTGCTGTTTTTCCTGCGTGATGCGCATCTTGGTTGCCCGCAATGCGTCGATGCGCTGGTCATACGTCAACTCTTGTGCTTCGGAAATCCCAATCATTGTCTCATCCCTCCAGCGGGCTTACGATTGATATCTATTATAAGATCCACCAATGCCGACTTAGCGGCTGCGCGCTTCTATCGCGCACGCCTGAGCGGCTTCCGTCAGCATCATCATGTGCTCTTTCGTGGGAGTTTTCAAGTCCCTGGCGCGATAATCAATATCGAGGGAGCGGTATTTGTCGCCTGCCAGACGGTGGAATGGCAGCAACTCGAGCGAGATGGTGTGCTCCCCATCACCCCCAGCCGCATTGCGGATCGCAACCAGTTCGTGCACAAAATTAGCAATAGCGGTGACTTCCTCCACTGTATCGTTGACCGTCGGGATGACCGGTATGCGGAAGATGATCGGTTTATCCGTTGCCGCGAACTTGCGCGCTGCCGCCAGGATACGTTCATTCGGCGCGCCGGTCGCCCAGCGATGTTTTGCCGAGTCCATGTGCTTGATGTCCATCATGATCAGGTCTGTGACCTGGAGCATGCGCTCCTCATCTTCCCATCGCACATTCCCGCATGTCTCTATCGCGGTATGGATTCCCTCCGCCTTGCATCGCCGCAGGAGTTCATAGCTGAACGCCGCCTGCAGGACTGGCTCGCCGCCCGACAATGTGACGCCGCCTTTCGATGTCTCGTAAAACGCGCGATCCTGCAGCACCTCAGCCATGACGGCATCCACTGTCATGGTTTTACCGGCCAGTACACGGGCGCCGGAATAACAAGTGTCGACACATTCACCGCATGCGATGCACTTCTCGCGATCATATACCATCACGCCATCTACAAGAATGGATGCGCCGTGCTGGCAGACGCGCACACATTCATTACAGGCGATACAGCGATCCGGGAAAAACTGAAGATCCGGTTTGGGTCGAATGCCTTCCGGATTATGACACCAGAAACAATGCAGCGAACAACCCTTCAGGAAAACGGTTGTGCGGATTCCTGGCCCATCATGAATGGAAAACCGCTGAATGCTGAATATCACACCTTCCATCAACCACAGCTCCATATTTCTGAACCCATGTCGTCAGGTACCTGATACACCGGTTGATTCTAGTAATTCCATTATGGACATCAAGTTACACTTGGCACGTACCAAGATGGTACATTTGTCATTACCAGCTATGTGACTTTTGTATTATAGCGTTTTATGTCAGCCTGTGTAGCGGATTTCCTGGAAAGTATGTGATTTGGCGCTTTCTTTCGCCTTCAGGCACATCAGCACGCTCAACAGACCAGCCTGCAAGGGGGATACCGACTCCACTCGCCCCTGGATTACATCGAGAAAACTTCGCGCCAGCACCAGATCGCCACCTCCGTGTGACATTGCCTTGCTGTCGATCTTGTGCGTCTCGACACGCGGCGAATGGTGCATGAATACCTTTAACTCGTCGGTGTACCAGTCAAACTGCAGCGTGCCTTTATAGCCAATCAGCGTGGCGCCGCGCGCAGCGGCGCCTTTGCGGGCGTAGAAATTCTGCGAGTAGGCGACGTGCATACCCGTCTCGTATTGGATCAGTGCGCTGCCAGAGTCTTCATTGCCGGTGTCCACCGCAAACGAACACTGGTACGTAGGGTAGGGCAGTTCGTCGATCCGGCCTGTGGCGGCGCTGCTCAGGAACAGGTTGCGCGGGCTTTCCATGCAAGTTCCCTGTTCCGCGCACTCCAGGCACGCCAGCCCGGCCGGATGGTCGCCTTTGAATACCTGTTTTGAAGTCATGGCGGATATCCATACCGGCTGGATATTCAGCAGATAGTTGATGTAGTCGAAATCGTGTGTGGCCTTCTGCAGCCATAACCCGCCGGTTTCCGCCTCGTCGCGATACCAGTAGTGATAGTAGACGCCGCCATAGGGTACGTTGTTGTATGCTTGCACGTGCTCAACGGTTCCGATCTGACCCGAGTCAATGATCTCCTTTGCAAGTTGCACCAGCGGTGTGACGCGCAATGGGAAAGACACGACCACTTTGCTGGCGCTGGCTTCACCAGCCTGTTTCAGGCTTACCAGATCCGCCATATTGGTTGCGATCGGCTTTTCAAGAAACAGCGGCAGATTGCGCGCCAGCACCTTGCTGCCCATCCGCGCATGCAGCGAGCAGCGCGTACCCACAAGCACACCATCCAACCTTTCATGATCCAGCATTTCGTCGGCATCGCTATAGAAGCGGATTTCCGCTGGATCGCGCTCCTGTTCGATCATCTGCTGTTTGATCTGACCATTGCGAATGTCGGTGATCGCAACCAGCCGTGTGCCCGCTTTCAGGCTGTCGATCATCTTCAGCATGCCCTGGACGCGGCCGCCGTATCCGATGACCCCTAATCGAATCATGGTGTTCTCCGTTTTATGCATATATTGACGCCGCTAGAAATCGTAGGTCACCGACCAGCTTGCCTGCGAATCCTGCGCGACAGATGCCTGGAAGTAGGGTTCAAACGAGAACGTGTTCTTGTTGCCCCAGATCGGGAAGTAGGCTGGCGCGTAATCAAACGTCGCGCTGATCAGCCCAAGCTTCGGATGCTTTTGCAGCACGACGAGATGCTGTCCCTTATCGAAATCCAGCTCGTGGAAGAATCCGCGGCCGGCCCAGGGCAGATTCCGTTGCCGGATAAAACCGCTATCCGCAAGTTCATAACCCGGGTTTTCAGGCAGACGGATGGCGACGTTCAGCTTACAGCATTCACCGCTTTCATAATGAGGGAAGAAGGGGTGAGGGAACCAGTAGACAGGCGCCTCATCGTGCCCGGTGTTGTGAAGCGATGTTTGTGAGATCAGCGTCCTGTTGACCAGGCGCAGCGTGCGTGTCAGATCGAAAGACCATCCTAAAAACGCCTGCTTCGTGGCGAACTGGATTTCCCCGCGTTCCTCGGTGACTGTCCACTGGCAGAACTCCGTGACCTGGTTATCTGTGCGGCGTACCATACCGATGCCGATGCCAAGTTCATGTGGGTTGTTCGTGTCTGTCGGATCAACCAGGTGGGTGCGGAACGAATCCGGTATGCCCTGGCCGTCAAACCAGTCGAAGCTGTATGGATATGTCGGACCAGACAGAAGATCGCCTGCGCGCTGGTCCGTTACCTGGAAGATATAACCACCCGTGCAATAGCGCGCGCCGAAGCGCGCTAGATCGTTGGCGGGATCGAGTACCGCCACCGTGAGATATGAGTTATTGAGCGTGAGCATGTAGATAACCTGCCTGATCATGAAATGGATGGATACCTATTCGCATCCCTCTGCGATCGTGACACTGTGACCAAGTTGCGAACTGCGCTGCGCAGCGTCGATCACGCCGATGACTCGACGCGCCTGCTCCGGTTTGACGATCAGTTCCTCGCCCATCAGCAGATGATCGGCGATATTCCGGTAGTACTGCACGCTGCCGTATCCAGGCAGAGTCACCTTCACAGTGCTGTCCTGCCGGATGCCGTTCGCGACAGTGGCGAGTTCGATTTCGTCCTTCCAGTCACAGCGCATCGCGCCTTTTGTCCCGAGGATCAGCCACTTCGGCCGGCTGAGTGCGGCGATGCTCGACGTCCAGTAGTCCGCCGTAACGCCATTCTCAAAACGAATCCAGGCTTCGCCGTGATCTTCGCTGCTGACGGCATTCCAGACGCGCTTCTGGAAATCCCCGGTAACCTGCGCGACCTTTGACGGCACGAGGTTGAGCACCCAATCGATGAAGTGCGCGCCCCAGTCATACATGACGCCGCCGCTGATGGTTTTGTCGGAGCGCCACCAGAATCCAGGATGGCTGTAACTGCCACCGCCGCACTCGATATGAAAGATATCGCCAATCAATCCCCGTCCGAGGATGTCGTGGATCGTCAGGTAATCGCCATCCCAACGGCGGTTGTGGAACAGACTCAACATCACGCCTTTCCGCCGCGCCGTTTCGATCATCTCATTCGCCTCGGGGATTGTGATGCAGAATGGTTTCTCCAGGATGACGTTTTTACCTGCGTTCAGGCACTGCAGCGCAGTCGGCGCGTGCAGATTGTGGGGCAGGATATCCACAACCAGATCCAGTTCCGGCATCTGCAACATATCATCCAGGCGCGTGAAATACCCCTCAAGAGCGGGGAGTTCTTTCTTTGCGGCTTCAACGCGCGCCGGGCTTGCGTCGCACATGGCTACCGGCTTCATGCCGGGTGTATCGCTGATCCAGCCTGCATGGCCTCTGCCCATGTTAAATGCGGGGCCGTACCCCAATAGCCCACAGCGGATCGTCTTATCCGACAATTCTGCGCCGCCGCTCCACGCGACTGCCCGCACCAGCAGTTTCCTGAATTCCGGATGCTTCCACACCTCAGCCGTATGACCATTGGCAAGGTAGACGACCCGGCCGTTGCCATAGCTGCGCGCATAGGCCAACGGCATCTGTTTTCCCTGCCACTGCGTCTGCGCCAGAATCGTGCATTTGGCCGGGTCAAACTTTTGCAGGTGATACATCTCGTCATAAACTGAGAAATCCGGCATCCGCGTCGTCAGGTAGTGGTCATGGTCAGCAATGGAAATCTTGAACTCATGATGCTCTGGATGCGTCAGAAACTCACCATTGAGCATGTCCAGATAAGCCTGGCTGCCGCGGAAGCTGTCCGCGGCTGAGTGGATGCCGATGAAACCGCCGCCATTACGCACGAAATCTGTGAGACCCCTTTCCCGCTCAGGCGTCAGATCGTCATGAAAGCCGGTGGTGTACAGCACGACCGCAGCATATTGCCCGCCGGGCAGTCGGGTAAAAGCGTCGAGGTCCGTCGTCATTTCGAGTTGATAACGACCGTCGGCTTTCAGAATCTGATCGAGTAGCTTCCCGCCTTTCTCAGTGGGATGAAACTCCGGCCCGCCATATACGTACAGTATTTTCTTCGTCATATCGCTGTGCAGCTCCTTATTCTCAATTGGCGCAATATCGTTCCCTCACACGCGACCAACTAGCAATTTACTCCCAATGCTGACAAGGTCAAGCGGCATAGTATCAGACTATTCCTGCCATGCTTTTCGGATCATGCGCTATATTGTGCTTGCGAAGACGACACCTGACCAGCACAGGATGGCAAATATGGCGAATCTGTTCTACAAACCACATGACGCCTGGGCAGCCGATTTCATACCGTTCTACCATGCAGGCATTTATCACCTTTTCTACCTGCAGGACTGGCGCAATTCCACACAACACGGCGAAGGCACGCCCTGGTATCAGGTGAGTACGCGCGACTTCGTGAGCTTTACTGAGCATGGTGAGATGCTGCCGCGCGGTACTCATGAGGAGCAGGACCTGTATGTCTTTACGGGTTCAGTGGCAGAAGGACCTGGCAGATATCACATTTTCTATACCGGCCACAATCCCTGCTTCAGGAAAGCCGACCGGCCGGAGCAGGGCGTGATGCATGCCGTGAGTGATGACCTGCTGAACTGGCGCAAGCTGCCCGAGGAAACGTTCTATGCGCCGCCAGAGGATTATGAAATGCACGATTGGCGCGATCCATACATATTCTGGAACGACCAGGCCGGGGAATACTGGATGCTGCTGGCCGCGCGCCGCAAAGACGGCCCATCGCGACGGCGCGGATGCACCGCCTTGTGCTCTTCGACGGATCTGCAACACTGGCAGGTGCGCGAACCGTTCTACTCACCCGGGCTTTACTACACGCATGAATGTCCGGACTTGTTTCGGATCGGCGAGTGGTGGTATCTGGTGTTCTCCGAGTTTTCAGAACGGCTGGTGACGCGTTATCGCATGGCAAGGTCGATCCATGGTCCCTGGCTTACACCTGATGATGATCAGTTCGATGGCCGGGCGTTTTACGCCGCCAAGACCGCGGGAGATGGTCAGAAACGCTACTTATTCGGCTGGAATCCGACACGAGAAGGGGAGACTGACCACGGCTCCTGGCAATGGGGCGGAAACCTGGTCGTTCACGAGCTTGTACAGCAGGCGGATGGCACATTGGGTGTGAGACTGCCGGAGTCAGTCAACCGGGCTTTCGGTGTTCTCAAGCCGGCGCGGCTTTTGCCCGCGATAGGGAGTTGCCATGAAGACGGTCATGGAGTTCGACTGGATGCTCAGGGCACATTTGCCTGCGCTTCAGGCGGTGAAATGCCCGAACGGTGCAAGATCTCAGTCACACTCGCGTTCGACGGCAATCCGCGTGCAGGGGGCATCATGCTGCATGCTGGCGATGATTGGGAACAGGCCTATTACATTCGAATTGAACCCACGCATAACCGCCTCGTATTCGACATGTGGCCTCGGCCGGGCGATAAACCCTACATGCCGGAATTGGAGCGCCCGCTTCGCGTAACCGCAGGATCGCCCATCCGCCTGACGGTTCTCGTCGACGGCACGCTGTGTGAGACTTACGTGAACGACCGCATCGCCATGAGCACGCGTTGTTACGATCTGCAGCGCGGCCAATGGGGTGTGTTCGCCGAAGATGCATGCGTGACATGCACAGATATAGGTTGGAGTTAAGGCATGACACAACCTCACGCACTCCTTCTGGCCGTTGATGGCGGCCAGACTCACTCTCTGGCTATCCTGGCGCAGGATGACGGGCGTGTCATCGGCGCTGGAATGGGTGGCCCCGCGAATCATTTTCTGGAGCCCGGAGGCCCTGAGCGTTTCAGTGCTTCCATGCGCGACTGCATCAGCGCCGCGTTTCTTTCTGCAGGGCGCTCGCTGCAGCAAGTCCGCGCTTCCCATTACGGTCTGACAGGGGTGCACGAACAGATGATCGGCATTCTGCAGCAGATCGCTCCTTCTGACTGCCAGGTCATAGCACCGGACCGCGTGGCTTCTCTGTGGGGCGCTACATTGCGCCGGCCTGCGGTACTTGTGCTTGCGGGGACGGGAGCTATTGCGTACGGTATTGACGCAGCCGGCCAGGACGCAGTCACCGGAGGGTGGGGCTACATCATGGGCGATGAGGGCAGCGCAGCCTGGATAGCGCCGAGGGCGCTATCCGCCGCGACACAGGCGCTGGATGGCCGCGCTGCATCTACACCATTGACACACCTCATCCCTTCCTATTTTGGAGCAGTTGATCTGCACAAGTTGCATCGGTTGATCTACTCCGGCGTGATCGATCGGGTGAAGCTGGCCGGCATTGCAAGAATCGTCGGCGAATGCGCAAATACTGGCGATGCAGTGTCAATGGAGATAATGGTTGAAGCAGGCCGCCACCTGGGGAATGCCGCCACAGCAGTGATACGCAAGTTGCACCTGGATTCAACCGAAGTAACGATCACATCAGCCGGCGGGGTCTTTAAGTCCGGCAGGGTCGTCATCGCGCCGATGATGGATTGTATAAAATCCTCCTGCCCATTGGCAGCCTACGTGCCGCCGCGATTCCCGCCTGTAATCGGAGCCCTGATACTGGCACTGCAGTCCATCGGCGTTAGCGCCGACGATCGGCTACTCGACAACATCACCGGAAGCATGTCGATGTTAGGCGCATTGAAATAAAAACGGAGCATATTGATGAATTACGCGGTAATCGATCAATTGAGGGGCGGCCTCATCGTGTCCTGCCAGGCAGGCGAGGAAAGCGCGCTGCATGGTCCGGTCTTTATGGGCGCTATGGCAAGGGAGGCTGAGCGGGGTGGAGCCTCCGGGTTGCGCATCGACGGCGCGCCGGACATTCATGCTGCGCGGCAGATGACTCACCTGCCTATCATCGGCATCAGCAAACGACACTTTGCCGGCTACGACCCATATATCACGGTGACCTTTGATCTGGCGCAGGAAATCGTGCTGTCCGGCGCAGACCTGGTCGCCATGGATGGCACAGGGCGCCCATTCCCTGACAATGTCACGCTGGAGCAATTGATCGCACGCATCCATCGCGAGCTTAATGTGCCCGTAATGGCCGATGTCTCCACGCTGGATGAAGGTATCGCCGCTGAACGCGCGGGCGCTGACATCGTCGCCACGACGATGTCCGGATATACCCCGTACAGTCGGCCCGCAATTGCCCACACGCCTGATTTCGACTTGCTTCGAGATCTCATCGCAACAGTCCATTGCCCCGTCATCGTCGAAGGCCGAGTCACGACGCCGGACCAGATGGCGACCTGTTTCACTCTCGGTGCTCATGCCGTATGCATTGGCGGCGCGATCACGAATCCAGCATCGATCACAGGGCGATTCGTCGAGGCCATACGGAAATGAATCATAAGCAGCGTATCCTCGCCGCCATCTGCCACGAACGAGTAGACCGGGTGCCTACTGACATCTGGGCCACTGACGAAGTCTGGGCAAAACTGCGAGAGCATTTACACGTCAAGAGCAACATTGAGGTATACGACAAACTGGATATAGACGGCATCGTCGGCATTGCGCCCCCATATATCGGACCACCGCTGCGGGTTGGAAACGGTTACCGTGAGAATGAGTGGGGAATGGGATACCGCATGCAATCCTACGGCAGCGGCGCTTACGAGGAGCAGATACACTATCCTCTGGCGCACGCGGAGACCATTGCCGACCTGGAGTCTTATCGCTGGCCGTCTCCAGACTGGTACGACTACGCCGCGCTGCCGGCCTTAGCCAGGCAGCACCCGGAGCGCGCCGTTGAATGTGGCTATACCGCCGTCTTTTACTATCACAACCTGCTGCGCGGTCTTGAGGTTTCGCTGATGGATCCCCTCTTGCGACCCGAGTTTACACACTGCTTGATCGACCATCTGTCGGATTTCTTTTACGAGTATCACCGGCGCTGCTTTGAGGCCACGCACGGGATGATCGATACGACGCAAGTCACCGATGATTGGGGCTCGCAACACGGCCTGCTGGCAAGCGAGCAGGTATTCAACCGTTTCTATCGCGGCGCTACCCAGCGCGCGATCGACCTGGCCCGGAGTTACGGCATCCATGTCTTCCACCATGACGACGGAGACATGCGCGCACTGCTGCCCACGCTGGCAGGTATGGGTATCGAAATCTTGAATCCCATTCAGTGGCGCTGCGGCCAGTGGGATCTGAACGCATTGAAGTCTGAGTACGGTCGGCGCCTGTGTTTCCACAGCGCCGTCGATAACCAGGAGACTTTACCGTTCGGCACGCCGGACGATGTGCGCCGCGAGGTACGCTGGCTGATAGGTGCTCTGGCCAGCGATCACACCGGCTTCATCATCGGCCCGTGTCACAACCTGCAACCCATTACACCGCTGGACAATATCCTGGCGTTGTATGACGCAGCCCGCGAATATGGGACGTTCGTTTGATAAACGAAATACCTTCTCCATCACAACGCCGGCGCGCTACACGCCACTGAAAGCGCTGAAACCGCCATCCACCGGAACCACAATGCCCGTCACAAACGAGGAAGCATCAGAGGTTAACCAGACCAGCGTCCCGATCAGGTCCCTGGGCTCACCGAAGCGGTTCATTGGCGTGTGATCGATGATCGTGCGGCCGCGCGGCGTCAGTTCCCCGGTGGCGGTATCCACCAGCATCGCACGATTTTGCTCCGCCAGGAAAAAGCCCGGCGCCATCGCGTTCACGCGGATCGATGGTGAATACTCCTTCGCCATGTACACGGCCAGCCAGCGGGTAAAGTTATCGATTGCAGCCTTGGCTGCCGCATAACTGACCACACGCGTCAGCGGGCGACTGGCAGCCATAGATGAGATATTGACAATGACACCGGTTTTCTGCTGCGCCATCGTGCGGCCAAACACCTGCGAAGGGATGATCGTACCAGTAAGGTTCAGGTCAAAAACGGTTCGCATCACATCCGGCGATAGATCGAAGAAGCTCTGCTTCGGATTGGTGGTTGCTTCCGGGCGGTTCCCGCCGGCTGCATTCACCAGAATGTCGACTTGCCCCCACCGCATCAAGACAGCTTCTGCCGCGCGTTCAACCTCGTCAGGGTGGGTTACATCGGCGCTCAATCCCAATACTCTCTCGCTGTCAGAGGATATCATCTGAGCAGCGCGGCTCGCCTTTTCAAGGTCGCGTCCGATGATACAGACCCTGGCGCCGGCATCGTACAGCCCCTTGGCCATTGATGTACCCAGCGTACCGCTGCCGCCGGTGATAACCGCTGTTTTGTTGTTCAGTTCGAATCCCGTCATCCTGCACCTCCCATGCTGAATAGAGTAGTCTATGAACAGAAACTCGACAGGTGATGCTCGAAATGACGCTGCAGATCGGCATAATGCGTCTCTTCGTTTTCCTGCAGAACCTGTTTTATCTCCGCGCCATACCTCGCCAGAATGGAGCCGAAGCACACATGGAGCATCTGGCGAGCATCGAATTGATCCAGTATGCTCTGTGGGTCGCTGACGCCGATAAGCCGGTGATCCGGTGCTTTGGCCGGGTCCGCTGATACGTGATATGAAACACGATCCTCGGCATAGTGTTCATGTGCGAGCGTGTACACGGCTTTGAAGAGCGGCAGATTGCAGCGCGCAACTGTTCTCAACGCTTCCAGATAACTGGTCCCGGCGGTCTTCAGGTGTACATACTGGCCGGCTAACCGAGCCGCAATCGGGTAGATGCTGAACTTATCGGAACCGGAGTGAATGCTGAGCTTGTACGGCCCCCATCGCTTTGCGACTTCCACATGCCCGGCGCAGTCCGCCTCAAACGCCTTCAGTTCGCCGATGTAGTCGACGCCTTTCTCAAATCGTCCGACAAATCGTGGCGCCAGGCTGACCCATTCGACTCCCATACGCCTTAACTCACTCGCGATGATATCGTGTTCGGCGTGCGTCGTAGGTTGCTCAGTTTCGTCCACCGATACTTCAACCTCGAAAGGGGCGCCATTCATGGCAACCTTCAAATGACGATAGAGTTTGGCAACATGAGCTACAGCGCGACCATATTTAACAAACGCGCGCTCGACAATCTGTGAGTTGAATCGTGAACCGTAGACGCGGCGCACATCAGCCGGGCTTGTTTCCATGTCGCGCCACGGCAGTCGCTCAAACTTTCCGGCTTCGAATTCATTATCGACATGCGCGCCTGGATCGAATGTGTAGAAGGTGTAACCGGCTGCTACGCAAGCATCGATGTCCCCCGGTGTCTTGAGGTGATCTGCATCAGCGCCATAGCCGGATATCCAGCCTTCCTGGAACACACCCCACACCGCATCGTCGATGACGTTCTGCGGCGTTCGTGCGGTGCGCATCATCTCGCGTATGGACTGCTGCGCGAATATCGGCGCGATATCACGCGTACAGGTTCGGACGGCGCGAATGTGCCCCGGAGTCGCCAGGCCGAGACGATCGCCGCATCCCGCGGATGTTCTTAAGCCCAGAGTCGCCGGACGCAGCCATGCCAGCCTGCCGCGAAGAAATGCGGCCGTCGCTGCATCTTGCGCATACACTGACAAAGACAGTGGTTGCCCCTTTACCAGTACTTCCCGCACTCGCGCTGCGGCAATGCTGTTACCGCTCTGAGTGCGGCTCAATACCGCCAGTTGCTTCTGCGGTTCACGTCGAATCAGGAAGTAAATACTGCCATTTTCAACAGTAATCGAGCGTGGGTAGACTGACGCGCCCACAAGCGTACTGAGTTGTCCGGCCAGCGACTCAGTCTGGTGTTCTGTCGGTTCTGTCGAATCGAGTAGTTCCAATATGCCCATAGTTCAATCGTCCAAAAGGAATAGGCTTAGTTTAGGCCAGATTTGACTGGATGACGCCGCGACGCCCATTCGTGCGCCATGAGGGATCCTGCTTGTGCAGTATGGCGGTTTGGCCCGGGGCCAGCCCGATGATTAGCTCTGCCTTGAGTGTGCGCAGAGAGACAAACGGGGCAGGGAAGTAGGCCGTCGCCGTTTTGAAATTGGTTGTTTCGGGCCAGTGAGCATCGCCTAACAGGCGGCGGTAGTTGGCATCTCCTTTCAGCAAGACGAAGTCTACTGCTGCAAGCTGTTCGATCAGATCCACAGGCATCTGGTAATAGTGCAGGCTGGTGGTATAGAACCAGTGCTCCTGCATGACCAATCGTCCGGCGTCAAGATGGGCGCGTAAACGCGCACCCAGGCTGTGGAGCGGTTCGGCAGCGCGCTCAAGCGCTTGAATGCTATCCCACACATCTTTCCGCATCGCGTCAGAAACAAAGAAAGGTTGCGGTTTCAGGTGCAGGGAGATTCGGCTGACAATTCCGTTGTTCAGCAGGAATTCACACAGAGCCAGGTCCATCAATAACTCGGTTCCGGCATTGTCGGTAATGATGGTTACATGGGCGCAGTGTGGGGATGCGACATGATCCCAGACGAGTGATGAATCGTCCACCAGTAGATTTGAGCGCTCATCACCGACGCGACCAGCCGGGCCGATCTGGCTGGCTACGTTGTAGCTCAGGTCGGTGCGATTGCCCCATAAGCTGGCGTGCAGAAGAACCTCGAAGATGGATTCCGTCGTCTGCGGCAGGTGTGTCAGTACATTCATCAGCGCAGCAGGCGCGGCCTCAGGAGCCAACTCAGCCAGTTTATGGGGAGTATATGGATCGACATAACTCCAGTCGCCAGGCTGGAAATAACGTGTGGCTTCGAGGACACGCCGGTAAAAATAGGCCTCTGCCCAATACCAGGGCGCGTCCAGCCAGGAATGACCTGACCAGGGTTGTGCGGCGGCATGCCAGAAACGAGTATCTGCGGACTGTTCTCGCAGCGCCGTGATATATCCATCCGTTACCTCATCGCGCAGCGCCTGCATGGCGCTGATGATTTCAGGGGGAAAGTGGTTGAGGGACACGATCTCATCGATCATGGCTGGGATACGCACCTTGAATGTGTTGTAAGCAAACGATTCAGGTTCCGAGGTCATTAACGGTGGCGGCAACAGTGCCGGATCGACAAGACATGGCGGGACGTCATACATGAGTGGTCATCATTTCCTTGCTGTGTTCGACTGGCTGAGCATACCACGGGCTCAGCACAGTCACTATTGAAAGCGAACATGGTGTATGATGGTGGTATAAGGAACGATAATGACTTCTTATCATTCACCAGAAACGGAGCAAAATGCCGACAAAAAGCGCCATAACCACCGAACGCGCCACAAGGGCGCGCCGCTACGTGGAGGCCTCCAAGGCTGAGAACACGCGGCGCGCGTATCAGTCGCATCTGAAAGACTTCAAAGATTTCTGCGCCGAACGCGGCTACGGCGCCATGCCGGCCGCTCCCGCTGCTGTGGTCGATTACCTCACCTTCCTCGCTGATATCGGCGCATCGATGTCCACCATCCAGGTCAAGGCATCCGCCATCAGTTATGCGCACCGCGTCGCCAAGATGGACAACCCCATTAAGTCGGTGGAGGTGCAGGAAACGATGCACGGCATACGCCGCACCATCGGCATGTTCCAGAAAGGTAAAGCGCCGTTGCCTCTGGACCAACTGCGCAAATTGCTCGATGTGCTGCCCGAAGGCGCGCGAGGGATTCGCGACAAGGCGTTACTGCTGTTCGGTTTTGGCGGAGCTTTCCGACGCAGTGAACTGGTGGCTTTATCCGTCGCCGATGTTAAGTTTGAGCATAAGCAGGCAGTCGTGAGATTGCGCCAGTCCAAGACGGATCAGGAAGGTCATGGCATGACAAAGATCCTGCCCGTGCTTGCGAATAAAACCTTGTGCCCGGTTACCGCTCTCAAATACTGGATGAACGCGGCGGGCATCACCGAAGGGGTGCTATTCAGACCTATCGATCGCCATGGCAATATATCCAATCGCATGATGAATCCGCAGGAGGTAGCGCGACTGGTGAAGAAGTATGCAAAACTCGCCGACCTGAATCCTGACGAATTAGCCGGGCACAGCCTGCGCGCCGGCTACGTGACCGAAGCTGCCAACCGCAACCAGCCCCTGTGGAAAATCAAGCAGCAGACAGGTCATAAAAGCGATGCCATTCTGCAACGTTATATCCGCGACCAGGGCCGCGGCGCCGGCGATGCGACTCGAAGCGCGTTCGGCGAATAGGTCAACTGACCAGAGTCAATGCGCCTGGAACGATACCCACTTCAACCACTGTGACGTTATCGGAATACCGAGCCAGCATTTCGCCATCGGCGTGTATCAGTAATGGACGATCAGCCTGTAGTTTCAGGACGACAATCTTACCCATGCGGACCTGGTGGAAACGCCCGTGCGTGCCGCGCATCACCTCCGGTATCAGTCGCACCATCATTGCTCGCGATACCGGTTGAAACATCGCGTAGTCCAGTCTTCCGTCATCGACCTGTGCATCCGGCGTTGTGATAAAGCCCCCACCCTCACGGGTGCCATTGCCGATGGTCAACATCTGCACCCGCTGCCGCAGTGGACTGCCGTCCAACTCCATGATCATCTCAGGCGCGTCGTAATTTTCGATAATCGTGCGTACCGCCGCCAGGAAATACATAGCCTGTCCGCGCAGCCAGTTGATGTGCTGGCTTTGCAGCGTCACGGCAGCGTCAAATCCGATACCCAGCATATTGCACCAGTAATGCTTGGCGCCATCGCCAAACCTTACGAACCCCGCATCGATTCTGCGGATATGCGCATCATCGAACACATGTTCTATGGCGCGCCGTATATTGGATGTCGCGCCGACGCCGACGACGAAGTCATTGCCTGAACCCATTGGAACAATCCCAAGTTGCGGCCGTTCCTGGTCTGGGATTTGCAACAGTCCATTCACAATCTCATGAAGTGTTCCATCGCCGCCGATGGAAACAACACGCTGGTACCCTTCGCGCGCAGCCTGCGCCGCCAGCAGGATAGCATGCCCCGGATACTCCGTATGAATCCACTCCGATGCGCCAAGTGTTCGCGCAATTTCACGCAACTCCGTGATATCGCGCGGGTTACGGCCGCGATTCGCCCTGGGGTTGTATATAACTTTGATTCGGTACATAGATACGATTCTCTACTCGAACGCTATTATGAAGACGCTGATTCAGCATACGGTGAGGGGATTATGCCAGAGGTCAGGAAAACGGTGTGGATAAAAAAAGCGCCGCGGTGATTACCGCGGCGCTGATTCGACTCCACTGCCGGCTAAAGTATGTCTTCGTCGGCATCGCGCAGCAAACCTTCCGGCGGAGGTTCGATACCGATGATATTGTCGAGCGGCGGCAGGATTTCCTCGCCATCGGGGCTGATGCCCAGCAGCGCCATCTCCGCATGCTGCGTCAGTGACGACTTCTGCTTGGGTTCGGCACTCGGCAGCAGTACCCCTTCATAGTTGTCTGACAACAACGTGTGGGTCGCCGTGCCGGCCGGGATGAGCTTGCCCAGGATCACATTTTCCTTCAAACCAAGCAGATCATCACGTTTACCTTCAATCGCGGCAGCGGCAAGCACTTTAATGGTCTGCTGGAATGATGAAGCTGACAGGAACGAGTCCGTCGCCAGCGCCGCTTTACTGATACCCAGCAGTATTGGCGTGCCTGTGGCTGGCCGCTTGCCCTCTGCAGACAGGTGCTCGTTCGTTTCGGCGAGTTCGATCCGATGCACCAGGTCGCCAGGCAGATATCCGGAGTCTCCCGGCGAGGTGATCTGCACGCGGCTGGTCATCTTGCGGATCATGATCTCGAAGTGCTTATCGTTGATGTTGACACCCTGCGAGCGATATACCTTCTGCACTTCGGTGAGCATGTACTGCTGCGCCGCGTCACGGCCAAGCACCTTGAGCAGCATGTGCGGATTCTTCGTGCCTTCGGTGATCGGGTCGCCGGCATTAACCTGCTGCCCTTCCCCGACCAGCAGCCGCGCCGCCGGTGGAACCTGATACTCCACCTCCTCGTGCTTGTCGTATGCAAGCGTGACCGTCAGTCCATCGCGGATTACGCGACCGCCGTGTTCTACCCGCAGTTCCTGTTCGCCACGCGTCGCGATCACTTCTTTATCCTTGATTTCCTGGCCGTCTTCCACGCGGATCGACCAGTTGCCGGGGATGTTGTACTCGTCCTTCTGCAACTGGCTATCGATGATCTTGATGCGCCGGATGCCGCCGTCAAGGCGTTCCACCTGCACCTTGCCCGAGATATCAGCCATGATGGCTTCAGCCTTGGGCTTCTTGCGTGCTTCCAGCAGTTCCTCCACGCGTGGCAAACCCTGTGTAATGTCGGTTGCAGAGGCTACACCGCCGGTGTGGAAGGTGCGCAATGTCAATTGCGTGCCCGGTTCGCCGATGGATTGTGCAGCGATGATACCGACTGCTGCGCCCACAGCGATAAGCTTGCCGCGGCCAAGATCGCGCCCGTAGCATTTCTGGCACAGACCGATCTTCAGTTCGCAGGTCAGCGGAGACCGGATCAACACTTCCTGCATGTTTGCAGCGACGATCCTGTCGGCCATAGCCTCATCGATGATCTCATTGCGCGGGCAGATCACCTCTCCTGTCGCCGGATGCAGAATATCCGCCGCAGGCGCGCGGCCCAGGAAGCGCTCGCGCATCTTCTGGCCGCCCACATCATCGGTGGCGCGCAGCCAGATGCCGCTCATCGTTCCACAATCATCAGTATTGATGATCATATCCTGCGCCACGTCAACCAGGCGGCGCGTCAGGTAACCGGCATCCGCAGTGCGCATGGCGGTATCTGCCAGGCCTTTGCGCTGGCCGTGTGTGCTGATGAAGAACTCCAAAGCGTCGAGTCCTTCGCGGAAGTTCGAACGAATAGGCAGCGCGATGATGCGACCCGATGGGTCAGCCATCATGCCGCGCATACCGGCCAACTGTGCAATTGGGCCGAATCCGCCTTTGGTGGCGCCGGAAACAGCCATAACACTCAGGTTGCCGATGGGATCCATCGACTTCTTGACGGCGTTCGCAACTGCATCCTTGGCTTCCGTCCATATCGCGATAGTGCGGCTCTCGCGTTCATCATCTGTCATCAGGCCGCGCCGGAACTGGCGCTCCACTTCCTGTACATGCACTTCAGCCCGATCCAGAATCGTGGTCTTGTCCGCCGGTACAGTGATATCGCTGATCGCCACACTCACGCCGGAAAGTGTTGCATACTTGAAGCCGATGCCCTTAATGGCATCCAGGAACTCGATGACTTCGGTATGGCGGTCGGCGCCAAGGACCTGGAAGGTCTGGCTGACCAGGCGCTGAATGTCGCCTTTATCCAGTGTGCGATTGACAAAGCGCATCTCAGGCGGCACGATTCGGTTAAACAGCGCTCGCCCTACGGTAGTTTCGATCACTTTACGATACGGCTTGTCATCTTTCACGCGCGAGCCATCGTCCTCGTAGTATGTCTCGGCCTGGATGTATATACGGGTATGGATTTGCACCTGGTGATTGGAATACGCCAGGTCAACCTCATCAATGGTGCTGAATGCCCTGCCGTCGCCCTTCAGTTTTCCGGGTTCGGTCATCGTGAGGTAGTACACGCCAAGAACCATGTCTTTGGACGGCGCTACAACCGGCTCACCATCGCTTGGCTTCAGCAGATTTTCCGTCGAGATCATCAACCGGCGAGTTTCCTCTACGGCCTTGCGCGACAGCGGCACGTGTACCGCCATCTGGTCGCCATCGAAGTCGGCGTTGAACGCCTGGCACACCAGCGGGTGAAGCTGGATCGCTTTGCCTTCCACCAACAAGGGTTCAAATGCCTGGATGCCCAGGCGGTGCAGTGTTGGCGCGCGGTTCAACATGACCGGGCGCGTCTTGATGACATCTTCCAGGACTTCAAAGACTTCTGGGCGTTCGCGCTCGATGACGCGCTTGGCGCCTTTGACATTGGTCGCATAGTTGAGTTCGACCAGCTTCTGGATAACAAAGGGTTTGAACAGTTCCAGCGCCATGCCCTTTGGCAAACCGCACTGATGCAGTTTGAGGTTGGGGCCGACCACGATTACTGAACGTCCGGAGTAGTCGACGCGCTTACCCAGCAGGTTGCGGCGGAAGCGACCCTTCTTTCCTTTCAACATGTCGCTGAGCGACTTCAGCTCGCGGCGGCCGCGCCGGCTGAGCGCCTTACCGCGCTGCGAGTTATCAATGAGTGAATCGACTGCCTCCTGCAACATGCGCTTTTCGTTGCGAACGATGACGTCAGGCGCACCCAGTTCCAGCAGCCGCTTCAGCCGGTTGTTGCGGTTGATCACGCGGCGATACAAGTCATTCAGGTCGCTGGTTGCAAAACGACCGCCGTCGAGTTGAACCATCGGGCGCAGTTCCGGTGGGATGACCGGCAGCACGGTCAGGATCATCCATTCGGGACGATTGCTGCTCTTCCGCAGCGCCTCAACGATGCGCAAGCGCTTGATGGCTTTCTTCTTCTTGACCTTGCTCAGGCTGTGACGCACCTCGCGCCACAGTTCCTTGGCTAATTGGTCGAGATCGATGCGGCGCAGGATTTCGTAGAAGGCTTCCGCGCCCATATCGGCCTTGAATACCTGGCCGAATTTCTGCTTCAACTCGCGCATGCGCGCTTCATTGAGGAACTGGGCGACCGCCAGTGATTGCAGGTCTTCGCGGTCGGTCGCATAGCGCGAGTTCAGGCTCTCCATTTCGGAAGATAACCTCTCAGCCACCTGGCGCGTTTCGTTGTCGACTTTGCCCTGCAGGAGTTCGATCTCACCCTGCACCTTGCTGACCATGCGCTCTTTCTCGTCGTTGATATTAGCTTCAACCGCGTTGAGCTGTTCCTTTACCACGCGATTCAGCATGGTGATATGCTCACGGCCGATTGTCTCCCCTTCGCTGGCGATCGTGGCATTGGTCAGTTCAAAAACGATCGGCACGCGAATAGTTTTGCCCTGTTTCGTGTCGATTTCCCTCTGCAGACGTTGAGCAGCTTTCATGATCGGCTCAGTCTCATTCGCCAGTTGCTCATCGAACTTGCTGATGGTGCTCTCCAGGAGCTGTTGCTGTTTGATCAACTGTTTGAAGAGTTTGCCGCTGGCGCTGTCTTCCTGAGCCTTCGTCTTGGCTTCCAGGTCGGCGGTGCGATGCTCGAAGTCTTCCTGCAGGCGGCGCAGCGCTTTCTGGCGTGCATCTTCGTCGACGTAGGTAACGATATATTGCGCGAAGTAGAGAACGCGATCAAGATTGCGGCGGCTGATATCCAGCAATGTGCCGAGAAAGCTGGGAACACGGCGGGTGTACCAGACGTGCGCTACCGGCGCAGCGAGATTGATATGGCCCATGCGCTCACGCCGCACGGACGCTTTGGTGACTTCGACGCCGCACTTGTCGCAAATAATGCCCTTGTAGCGGATATTCTTGTACTTTCCGCAGTAGCACTGGTAATCTTTGGTGGGGCCAAAGATTGCCTCATCAAACAGGCCGTCCTTTTCGGCGCGCAGACGACGATAGTTTATTGTTTCCGGCTTGGTCACTTCGCCATACGACCATGAGCGAATCTGTTCCGGGGATGCTAAACTGATGCGAAGCGCTTTAAAATCTCGCAGTTCCATTAATCGCGATACTCCTTATACCAGGAAGCCGATGCAATCACTTTACAACGAACAGAGCGCGAGCGAAAAGATCACTCGCGCTTCAGAAATTCTGACGCACTTAGGTAAAGTATAAATTGTATGGCTTGTATTATACATCATTGATGTCCGTCGTCAACAATCGAATAGACCAACTATCTCAGCGCGGTATGACCCGCACTCGGTTCGGTGTGGATAATCACGCGCCCAATGCCCGCAATCCTGCTGCGGATCGATTGCTCCGCCCGTTCCGTAAACGAATGTACATCGGTTACGCTGAGCGAGGGGTCCAGAGAACAGTGGAACGACAATTCAAGCTCTGTCCCGACCCGGTGGGTCACAATGCTATGAGGATCGCATGGGATACCCAGTTTTTCCGGCAACTGTTGCACGATCTTGTTGACATCATATTCGTTGATGCGGGTTGCATTGAATAGCGATGCATCTTCTCCACTGGGCTCGATATGTGTGACGATATTTTGTAGAGTCGGAAAAGCTTCGCGCAGGTTTTGCTCGAATTCACTCGCTGCATCATGCGCCTCGCCCAGGCTTAGTGACGGGTTAACTTCGAGATGCAATTCGAGATCGCGCCGGCCAGCCATGTTGTAGATGCGCACGCCGTGTGCGCCCAGTCCATGCTGCCCTGCCAGCACATGGATTGTTGTTACCATATCCTCGTGCTCGACACGGTCAGGATCAATATGAACCACAACATCAGCGCCTGGCATGATCTTCCTGACGGCGTTTTCTGCGTTGCTTGCTATATCATGTGCTTTAACCAGCGAGATATCGCGCGCTACGGATAAGGTGATGTCGGCGAAAGCCTCAGGACCACTCTGTCGAATGCGTACCTGCCTGACTTCCGCAATTCCTGGCGCCTGGACCGCCTTAACAATATCGTCATGAATACCAGCCGGGACTCCGTCGACAAGCGCCGTTATGGTGCGGATACCCATCCGTACACTAACATAAATTACTATACCGGAGACGCCAAGCGCAGCCAGCGCATCGGCCTTGTCCAGCCATGAAACATGGAACACCTGTGCCGCCAGCACGCATACCAGGCCGGCCAGCACCACGAAGGATGACCAGATGTCGGTAGAAAAGTGCAGCGCATCCGCTTCGAGCGCCTGGCTATGATACTTTAAGGCCACCCGCATCAAGGCACGTGAACGTGACCAGTCAATAACGATCGCGACGATGACAATCGCAAACGCCCAGATGCTCAACTCGACCTTGACATTTTTGAAAAACAGGCGCTGGATGGCCTCGTAAATAATCCATATACAAGTCACCAGCAGTAGCACGGTTTCGAAAAGCGCCGATATGTTCTCGACCTTGCCGTGGCCATAGGTGTGCTGGTTATCTGCAGGTTTACCGGAAATACGCACTGCTATCAGTGTTAATGCAGCAGCGATAAGATCCAGCCCGGAATGTAGAGCCTCTGATAATATCCCCAGGCTCCCGGTCGCAACCCCGATTATCAGCTTCAGCACGGTCAGAAAAACAGCGGCTAAAACCGAATTCCGGGCGATCTGATGTTTTTCACTGTTAGCCTGTACGTTTATGTCAGCAGTGATTGTGTCAGGTGAAACCATAAGAGCACTTATCATATGAGCAAAGCGATAAGCAGAAACTTTGATTATACAACAATATATTGTGTGACTTATTATGGGATTGGTATTAAATTCACCATGCAACTCGCGTCGGGGCATGCCAGCCTGTGGTTCAAAGTTTTGAGCGGCTTTTGCTCTTTGCGGAACCGCGAATTGTGTTTTAATGTGGCTGTAATCTGGGCTTAGGGCACTTGACGAGGTGGGTTGTGATACTGACGATGGGTATGCGAGAGATGGAACTGGGCGGCCGTTTTCTGGGTGAACTGCGCGACGCGAACGCACTCCTGGGCGACATGCAAGCGCTGAGACTGCGTATGCAGGAAGACGGATATCTCCTGCTCCGAAAATTGCATGACCCCGCAGCGATCAAAGCGGCACGACGCGTTATTCTGCAGAATCTCAACCAGAACGGGCAGATCGACCGCAATAGGTCTCTCGATGACGCCATGATCGCGCCAAACGCACGCGGCAGCTTCCTGGGCGGCGCGAAAGCGGTCACACACGCCGGCGAGTTCCTGTCGGTGGTGGAAGCGCCGCAACTGATGCACTTCTTCAGCGACTTCTTTGGTCCCCCTGCCCTGACCTATGACTACAAGTGGTTGCGTTGTGTCGGGCATGGCGATTTTACCGGCGCTCATTACGATATCGTTTACATGGGTCGCGGGACACAGAATCTCTACACCTTATGGACGCCCCTCGGAGATGTCTCCTACGAGAAAGGTCCTCTCGCAATCCTGTACGGTTCACAACACTTCGACCGCATCAAAGAAACCTACGGCAAAATGGACGTTGACCGAGATCATGTCACCGGCTCATTCTCCAATGATCCTGTCGAGATGACCGAGCGATACGGCGGTCGGTGGCTTACTACCGAGTTTGAGATGGGCGATGCATTGATCTTTGGTATGTATACGATGCACGGCTCATTGAATAACACGACACATCAGTTTCGCATCAGTTGTGACACACGCTACCAGCGCGCTGATGAACCTGTCGATGAACGATGGGTCGGTGAGAAGCCGATCGCGCATTACGCATGGATGCAGGGCGATACGGTGCCTATGGAAGAAGCGCGCAAGCGATGGGGAGTCTAGCCGGCCGAGGGGGAAATAGCATGGCGCAACGACAACAGTGGCCTGTCCTGACAACCTATGATCAGCAGCATCTTGGGCGAATCGCCCTGCCCCTGGGCGGCATTGGCGCTGGAACCGTATCGCTGGGCGGGCGCGGCGATTTGCGCGACTGGGAGATTGTCAACCGACCGGCAAAAGGCTTCAAACCACGCAATACCTTCTTTGCTTTATACACGAAAACCCGCGAGGGTAAAACCGCAACCCGTGCCCTCGAAGGTCAGATCGACCCGCATGAATATGAAGGAGCATTTGGCAGCGCCGCCCCCAACCACGGGTTGCCGAGGTTTCGCCATTGCAGGTTCGAGGCAGCCTATCCGCTGGGTCAGGTCATACTCTCCGATCCGGGTGTACCGCTTGATGTGCGCCTCCAGGCATTCAACCCGCTCGTCCCGGCGGATGCAGATCGCAGCGGCATACCGGTTGCTATCGTGCGCTTTGTGCTGACAAACAAAACCAGTTCCGTGGTAACGGCGTCCGTATGCGCAAATCTGGAAAACTTCATCGGCAGCGATGGCAGCAATGGAAAACCCTCCAAAAATGAGAATGTTGCTGTTGAGGGATCAACGACAGATGGTGCTCAGTTGCGCGGCCTATTATTGCGCTCACAGGGCGTGGACATTTGCGCGGAGCAATGGGGCACGATGGCGCTGTGTACCCCCTCACAAGGCGATGTGACGTATCGCACCGCGTGGGCTGACCTGAGCTGGGGTGACAGCCTGCTGGATTACTGGGACGATTTCTCTGGCGATGGCAGGCTGGAAAATCGCGAGTCGCCGGGGATCGAAAATCCGCAGGCGTCGCTCGCGGTGTCAGTCAAGGTGCCCGCTGCAGGTACCCGCGAGGTGACGTTCCTGCTTACGTGGCATTTCCCCAACCGCCGGATCTGGTCACCAAAACCTGAAGATAGCCTCAACTGCTGTGCAGGTGGTGATTGTCACGCCGATCCCAATCGCGTCGGGAATTACTACACCACCCAGTACCTGGATGCCTGGGATGTGGCGACTCGCGTCGCGCCAGCGCTGGATCAGCTTGAGACGGATACACTCGCTTTTGTCAACGCCGTGTGCCAGAGTGACATACCCGATATTGTCAAGGAGGCTGCGCTCTATAACTTGAGCGCCCTACGCACGCAGACCACTTTCCGTACAGAAGACGGCCGCATGTTCGGCTGGGAGGGTTGCGGTGATAAAGCCGGTTGCTGCCACGGTTCCTGTACGCACGTTTGGAATTATGAACAGGCAACCGCATTCCTGTTCGGCGATCTCGCCAGGACGATGCGCGAAGTGGAATTCCAGTCGGCAACCGCAGACAACGGATTGATGGCATTCCGAGCCGCAGTTCCATTTGGGCGCACGAATGAGTGGAGCGGCGCGGCGGCAGATGGGCAGATGGGCTGCCTGATGAAGTTGTACCGCGACTGGCAATTATCCGGTGACGACGACATGCTGCAACGCCTTTGGCCAAGCGCAAAAAAGGCGCTGGAATTCTGCTGGATCCCTGGCGGCTGGGATGCTGATCGCGATGGTGTCATGGAGGGTTGCCAGCATAATACGATGGATGTTGAGTATTACGGCCCCAACCCACAAATGGGCACATGGTATCTCGGAGCTCTGCAGGCAGCGGAGCAAATGGCTCGCCACGTGGGTGATGTGAGGTTTGCCGATGACTGCCGCCATCTGTTCAATATAGGCCGGAGTTGGCTTGATGAGCATTTGTTCAATGGACAGTATTACGAGCACGAAGTCCGCCCGCCACTGGATAACGCCGCCATCGCGCCAGGCTTAAGGGTTGGCATGGGCGCGACTAACCTGGGTGAACCCGATTTACAGCTTGGAGCGGGTTGCCTGGTCGACCAGTTGGTCGGCCAGTTTATGGCGCACGTGTGCGGTCTTGGGTATCTCCTGGACAAGAGGCACATCCAAACCACACTGCGCTCGATCATGAAGTACAACTTTCGCCATACTTTCGTCGATCACTTCAATCATTTGCGCAGTTTCGTACTCAACGACGAATCCGCACTTCTGATGGCTACATACCCACTGGGGCGCCGACCGCGCCGTCCGTTCCCCTACTACAACGAAGTCATGACCGGGTTTGAGTACGCTGCGGCCGTGCACATGCTGTATGAAGGCCAGACTGCTGCAGGACTCAAAGTGATCAAGTCCATCCGTGAGCGTTACGACGGTCTGAAACGCAATCCATTCGATGAAGCTGAGTGCGGCCACCACTATGCTCGAGCGATGGCTTCATGGGCAGCTATTCTGGCGCTCACCGGATTCCATTACAGCGCAGTGGAGGAAACCATGACCATGAGTACCTTAAAGGGGGAACAATTCTGGTCAACCGGTTATGGCTGGGGTACCTGTGAGCAAAGCAGTAACGCTAACGGTGTCGCGATCAAGTTGAGAGTGCTCGGCGGTAGTCTGAAGATAAGGCAGTTCAGTTTATCAGGCACGGGATCCTGTTCACTCGCGAACACGGCCCATCTCAACTTAGGCGCTACGTTACGCCTGAGAGTCAGAAACGATAAAAGTAAGAGAATTCCTAAATAGTTTTTTGAAAATAAAGAGGCTGTTGACAAAGAAGCATGCAGTTATCACAACGGACTCCAATGAGCGGATGGAAAATCTCTCGATCTGATGCAGCGCTGCTCAAGAGCATGACACAACGGTTGCTGTCTGTATCGCTGGTAAAACCAGAACAGGTCATATCGAGAGGGAGGAACACAACCGGTACGGCACTGCTGACCCCAGGCTGCAACTCGGCGGACCACTCGACATATCCAGCGTTCTGGGTGCGCGATCCGGGTTGGATTGCTGAAAGTGGTTTCGTTGAAGCGCAGGACATCTGGGGTTGGCTTTTACTGATAAGCGGGACGATGCAGGGTCACTCTCCACGGGTATTAGCCAGTGGCGGTGTGATTCTGCCCTATTCTATTGCAGATCATATCAATGTTGATGGAAGTGCGGTGTTTTATCCGGGTACCTATGCGAGTGATGATACGCAAGGACCACCGTATGGTATGTATCCACCGCACGATGACCAGTACTGGTTGACAATCACAGCTTATGCCTATGCGAAGCTTATTAGTTTCTACAATCCCCTCGCGAGCAATGTAAACACGGCTGCTGGCGAACTGCCGCTCTGGCAGGTTTGTGCTCTGACTCATGAGGCGTTTCCGGTTGAGCCGAAGACGCAACTCTGCATTGCCAGCGAGAACACCGACCAGCATATCGTCGACTGGGGATATAACGATACGGTCACGAAGACCGGCAGGCTTCTGTTCCCCTCTTTGCTGCGATTTGAATCGGCATTAAAGCTGGCGCATATCTTCGAGGGTCTGGACATGCACGACGAAGCTGACATGTATCGCGCTCAAGTCACGCTGCTCAGGAGATCGATCATCGAAACGTTCTATAGCGAGGATGAACGGCATGAGGGTTGGTTGTTTTCAGCTACGGGGATTGGGAATAAACCGGATGTATGGGGCTCCGCCTATGCGATATACCTGGGATTGTTGCCCGAAGAACTGATGAGAGCCACGGCTGCATCGCTGTTACGAGGTTATCGTGAACGAACAACCGTGTTACAGGGTCAGGTGCGACATATCCCCACGACGTACGGTTACTGGGAGATGGCGCAATGCGCCCCCGGAACCTATCAAAATGGCGGGTACTGGGCTTATCCTGTCGGATGGTATGTGTATACACTGGCTCAGATCGATGAGACAGCGGCAGCCGCTATGTTCAGTGAGTATCTTGGCTATATTCGCCAGTCATGGGACGACAGCTTTCGTTCCGGCGCGTGGGAATGCATCAATCCTGAACTGAATCATTACCAGAATCCCGGCTACCTGGCCAGCGTCGCCCTGCCTTATGTGACATTACGAAACAAGGGTTTAATAACGGATTAGGAGATTATCATGGCGGAGCCTTTGAAAGTCGTGCTTGCTGGTTGCGGCGGCATGAGCGCCGCATGGCTGAAGACCGTGAAGGAAATGACCACCCTGGAACTCGTTGGCCTTGTGGATATCAACCTTGAGGCAACCAGGAAACGCCAGGATGAGTTTGCATTTACGCAAGCTATCATCGACACCGACCTCGGTGCTGTTCTCTCCAGAACCAAGCCGGATATGGTGTTTGACTGCACGATTCCCGAAGCCCACATGGATGTTACTCTGACGGCGCTCTCGCACGGCTGCCACGTACTCGGAGAAAAGCCGCTGGCCGATTCGATGGACAATGCACGTCGCATGGTGCAGGCGGCGCAGGATGCAAAGAGACTCTTTGCGGTTATCCAGAATCGGCGTTATATGCCCGCCGCTCGCCGCGTCAGTCATTTTCTGCACTCTCAAGCGATCGGCAGAATCACCACCGTTAATTGTGATTTCTATATCGGCGCTCATTTCGGCGGCTTCAGGGACCATATGAAGCACGTTCTGCTGCTGGATATGGCGATCCACACATTCGATTCTGCCCGCTTCCTTACGGGTGCGGATCCTGTCGCGGTGTACTGCAAGGAGTGGAATCCACACGGTTCCTGGTATGACCATGATGCATCCGCAATCGCCATATTTGAACTAAGCAACGGCATTGTTTATACATATCGTGGCAGTTGGTGTGCGGAAGGCCTTAACACCACATGGGAATGCGACTGGCGTTTCATCGGGGACAAGGGCAGCGCGAAATGGGATGGCGGCGATGGCTTCCAGGCTCAGGCCGTCGCCAGCACTGGCGAGTTCTTCTCAAAGCACCGTGACGTACCCTTACCCGAAATCGACACATCCGGCAAGGTTGGCGGTCACGACGGCCTGATTCGCGAATTCGTCAACTGCGTGCGTACCGGGGCGACTCCTGAAACCGTCTGCACAGATAACATCAAGAGCCTTTCGATGGTTTTTGGCGCTATCGAGAGCGCGGAAAGTGGAAAACGCATTGAGATATAGCGCCATCGCATGTAGTTGTGGACTCCACTGCTAGCGGTTTGACGCCAACCTGCGCGCGGTATTTTGACGCGCCACTCGGCGGATAAACAACGTTTTCTGCCACAACCAGATCATTGTCAATACCAGATAGGCGTGCAGCCAGGTGCGCCAGGATATCCATCGGTCACGGTTGTCAGGGTGGTATTGACCGAACTGGCAACGCACATAAAGCGACATAAGGTTGTCTATATCCGCTGTAACGGCGCCCGCCGCACGAGTGTGACTGGTGTTCTCTTCCCATGCTGTTATGAGTTGCAGGAGTAAATCCTGCAACTCATATGCCGTCAGACCGGGAACGGTAGTGATCGCCATCTGCCCGGCCGCCTTCACTAACCGACCATAGAGGCGCGTGATGGCGCTGCGCGGACTCATGCGGCTGATAACGTATAGATCGACGATGATCGCAGCCGGTAGCAAACACGACAGCACTGCAAATACGATCTGTGGCAGCAGCATGGACACGCGATCGAGGAGTTCATAACGCGGAGTCAAAGGTGCGAGTGTTTGGAATTCATTTGTGCTGTGCTGCGATGTATCGGGTCTGTCGATGATCGCCAGCCCACTGGTGGGTTCGAATTCGATCCACCCATATTCCTTGAAGTAAATTTCCGGCCAGGAATGAGCATCCATCTCAGTAACGACGTAGCGTGCGTTCATAGAATCATAAGTACCTGTGGCGTATCCAATCACAAGTCTTGCCGGCAGCCCCGCCGCGCGCGCAAGGACAACCATCGCTGTGGCGAAGTAATCACAATACCCTCGCTTCAGGTCAAACAGGAAATAGTCCGCGATGTCCCTGTCCTGTGGCGGCAATGGCAGGTCAAGTGTATAGGAGTACGCGCGCAGATAGGTTTGGATCGCCTCAGCGCGGTCATAGTATGTTGGTGCTGTCGCCGCCAGGTCCCGCGCCAGGTTATAGACGCGCTGGGGCACATCATCCGGCAACTGCAGGTAGCGCTTTTTTACCCATTCAGGATACGCCCCGCCGACATTGCGCAGTTCATCGACAGACGCCGTGGATATATAGGAGTCTACCCTGTACTGGTCAGTTCCTGTATCGAAAAAGGCGCTGAACAGGTCCCCATCCGAGCGCCATGCCACGCGAAAATTACCGTCCGCCGCCTGCAACAAACCGGCGTTGTGGATCAACCCGCCTTTATCGGCTTTCATCTGCACCAGTTGTCGTACAAGGCGTTGTGCAGCAACGGTGTTGGTATAAATAGACGAACCGCCCGAATATTCTGACACGTTATAGGCGCTGCTCGACCAACCGCCCCCCGAGTAATGATCGTAAACTGAGCTGCGCCAGTAGTACTGATGCGGGCGTTGAGCGGCAGGGCCTGCGTATGGCGGCATAGGCGGCAGGTCGCCGGTAGAGATGTCCATCACCGGTTCCTGCGACAGCTCCGGCCCTGCGCCAATCAAATGGCTGCGCGGCAGACCGGGTGCGCGCTGTACTGGAAGCGCGGCTGTCGCCGCTGGGCGCCGTACCAGACCGAGTGAACCCGATACGGGTTGTACTTGCCGGACCGGCTCACTGAACGCTTGTTGCACGGCTTCGGCGATTTTCTCGAGCGAAATTGTCGGCGCCAGCCACGCGATTCCAACCAGCATGGCGGATATAGGCGCAGCAACCAATGCGATGTCAAAACGAATATCCTCAGAATAATCAACACCTGCTGCTGCCCACTCTGCCTCGCGCGTCGTATGGCCGACGACGATCATCAGTATCAGCATCGCGAACATCGGCCATATAAACAACGTCAAATCACTTTCACCGGCATAGGCGGTGATCGCCAGCAGCAGAAAAAGGGCCGGCAGGAATCCCAGTAACGCGCTACCCAGCCGGCGTATTGCCCAGGCAGCCCAGCATGATATCACCCATAAAACCAGGCACCAGATAATGGTTGCTGCCACTGGATCATAGGTGGTCGATTGCGCCGCAATTAATCTGATCCAGTCAACCACTCGCACTGCCAGCGTCACGATGCCCTCAGCCAGCGTGGATAGTGCATCGCCGAGTGGCTGGTATTCAGGCAGTGCAAGGTAATGCGTATTGCTTTGCTGGATGCCCAGACGCACAATCTCTCTTGCAGACAGAAGCAATTCGTCTCCTAGTTGTCCGACCTCAATGGCGAGGATAGAAAGACCGCACAGCGCTGCCAGTGGCAACGCAACCTGTGTGTGCAATTTTGATCGCGCCAACCACCAGGTTAAAAGCGATCCTGCAATAACCATCCTGAGCAGGAGACTTGAATCCAGGGTGTGTATTAAGCTGTGAATGACCTGGGAACAAAGTGCGAGGCTCGAAAGGAGCAACAGCAGTATCAGGAGCGCCCGCGCACCGACTTTCCTGATCGCCCACCTGACCACTGTAATCATGCAAGCGGTCTCCAGTTGCTTGCCTGTGGCTGATTAACGGGTATCACCCGTCCGGTTGGCAGGACCTTGAGAATCCACTCGCCCAGATGACCAGATTCTTCATCGGGCAACCGGAACAGCTCCGGCGGGGTCACGTAACACTGTATACCCAGTTCGGAAAGCCGATAAGCTAATGCATGAGCGTCTGTCATAGGCCCCCTTTCATCGGGCATGCGCTCCTTTGCGCCTGCATTAATAACGGTATCGACAAGGAGTACAGTCGGGACGACGCCACGGCGCCTGAACAACAGGAGTTCATTTAACCGAGGCTTGGTCACAATTCATCAGACCGCCTGCATAAACGCTTTGAGGCCGATGTTGAGACTCAAACCATGCTCGAAACGATAAAGCAACGCCATCTGATAGACGAAGATTGCCCCCAAGGCAAAGCG
>JAMCQN010000002.1 GCA_023382055.1 Chloroflexota bacterium | reverse complement strand
GCTCAGATCGCGCAGCCGTTCCGCCGCCTGTTCGGCGGTGAGATCGCGCTGGGGCTGTGCGAGCATCTCGTAGCCGACCATGAATTTCTTCACCGTGGCTGAGCGCAACAGGGGCGGGTAGAAGTGCAGGTGCAACAGCCACTCCTCGTGCGGCAGGCCGTCGTAAGGGGCCTGGTGAACGCCCATCGAATAGGGAAACGATATCTCGAACATGTTGTCATAGCGCGTCGCAATGCGCTTGAGTGCGTCGGCCAGCCCATCCCGCTGCGCGGGCGTCATGTCCACGATGCGGATGATGTGATCCTTTGGCAACAGCAACACCTCGAACGGCCAGATCGCCCAGAATGGCGCCAGACACACGAAGTGCTCGTTCTCGAATACGATCCGCTCGCCTTCGCGCTGTTCGATGGCGAGATAGTCGAGCAATAACGGCGCACGCGAAGGGAAAGGAGATTGGACGCGGAGCGTGGAGATTGAGTCGCGATCTTCTCCAGTCAGGTACGCCAGTTGGTGCTGCTGCTCTTTGGCTGGTTCGGTGGGCAGGTGCTCGTTGGCCCATAACTGGCCGTGCGGATGCGGGTTGCTGGAACCCATCATCTCGCCGCGATTCTCGAATAATTGCACGTAGGTGATGTCGTCGCGCGCGCCGAGTTCCTCGCACTGCGCCGCCCAGGTGTCCACCACAGCACGGATCTCGCCCATAGTCAATTGTGCCAGGGTCAGATCGTGACGCGGCGAAAAGCAGATGACGCGGCACACGCCCGACTCCGCGCTGGCGCGCAAGAGACCGGACGATGTTCCCTCCGCGGGTCGAGTCGCCGCGCTCCCGCTCAACATGGCGGGAAAGTCGTTGTCGAATACGTAGATGCCGCTGTAAGGGGGGTTGATATCACCGTTGACGCGTGTATTGCCGGGACACAGGTAGCACTTCGGGTCATAATGCGGCTGGCCGGCCTGGGGTACTTTCTCTTTTGCGCCCAGCCAGGGACGCCGGGCGCGCTGGGGCGAAACCAGCAGCCACTCGCCGGTCAGCGGGTTGTAACGGCGATGCGGTACTTCCGTATGCGTGCGTGTACTCATTGGCAGCGTTCCTGTTCAGACGTGCATCGCGGGAATGCACAGAGTGGTCTGTCCATTCTACCTGGGCTGGTAATCGGCGCCGAGGATGATCAACGCGTCGATCTGGCTGCTGGCATCCACGCTCGTTTTGACGATGCTCATCGGCAGTCCGAGCGCTTCCGTCAGTTGCCGTATAGAGGCGTCGTTGCTGCGATAGGCGATGATCGTCGTGCGGGCGTAGATCCCCGCCGCGTCGCCGATCTTTACCACCTTAAAGCCCTTTGACTGCAGGTACGCCTGCGTCGCCGAAGCGAGTCCCTTGGTTGCGGTGCCATTTTCTATCGAGATGCGCAGCGGTTCCGGGGTGGGCGAGATGACGGGTGTCGGGGTCGGCGGCGGCGCGTACAGTTCCTCGCGTAACTTGAGGATCTGGCTGCGGACCGGAATCAGCACATCCGCGCCCTGCGGTGTCACATAGTTCGTGGCTGATTTCTCGTCCACCATGACTCTGGTAATGTGCGATGTCGGCAGGTCCTTGGCAAACAGCATCAACTGGAGTATCTCGGACAGGCTCATGTCGGTGCTGATGGACTGGTGCAGGCTTTGCCACACGGCGGGCAGGTTCGGCAGCAGCTTCGTCAGCGCATCGGTGCTCAGGACACGGTCGCGCAATGCCATGATGATCTGCTGCTGGCGGCGCATGCGGTAAAAGTCGCTGCTGCCGTGGCGGGTGCGCGCATACTTCAAGGCGGTGGCGCCGTCCATGTGGTGCATGCCTTTGCTGATCACGAATGGGTCGTAGCCGTAATTCATGTTCGGGTACAGCGGGTCGTTGATGTCTTCATCGACGTTGACGTCGATGCCGCCCACCAGGTCAACCAGCGTGACGACGACATTGAAATTTACGCGGACATACTTCTGGATGGGGATGCCGAAGTTATACTCGACGGTCTTCATGGCGAGTGTCGGCCCGCCGTAAACATGCGCGGTGTTGATGCGATCGTGCCCGCGTCCCGGCAGCGTCACGTACAAATCGCGCGGGATGCTGAGCATGCCGGCCGATCGTGAAGCCGGGTCCAGCGTCAGCACGATCATGGTATCCGTGCGCGTAGTTTCCGGTTTATCGTTGGGGCGCTGGTCGATACCCAGCAACAGTACGTTCAGGCGCTCTGTGCCCTGCCAGGGTTTGATTTGAGCGACCGGTGTGCCGTTGACATCCTGGCCCGTGCTGGCGACGGCAGGCCCGATTCCGAAGCGATCCGCCACGCTGCGCAGGACCGAATAGGCCATATAGCCGACGATGGGCAGTACCACGACGGCTATGGCGACAGCGACGATGACAAGCACCGTCCCTTCTGATTTGCGTTTAGGTGGGCGATCCATTTGCTGCGTGCTCATTTATTTCAGTTCACTGGTTGTATAGCCGTGTAGGGTGGCCGCGCATGACGATTCCCCGCGTTTACGCCGCTACCTTCCCTGCTGTGCGCCGTGTCGCGGGCTAAACCGAATGCAGGCGGCAAAGTCGGTTGAAGCATAGCGCCAGGCTGCGCGAGCGGTTTTGCATTATACGGGCGGCCAGGGAATACTGCGCTGTGTGCGATTCGGGCCGGGAAATGCCCCCATGTCCATCAGGCCATGGATGCGGCGTTTGAAGGTCGCCACCTCGTCTTCCTCCAGCAAGGCGCGCAGCGCTTTTCCAAGCGGTTGTTTGGGCCCGATACTATCCAGCAGGCGGCGCATGTCCGCCAGCATCTCGGGCGCAATAGGCTGGCCTGCAAAGTCCCAGATCACGGTGCGCAGCTTATAGTCGGTGTTGAACGTGATGCCATGGTCGATGGCCCAGACGTGGCCGCATTTGTCCAACAGACAATGTCCGCTCTTGCGATCCGCATTGTTGGTGATGAGATCGAAGGCGCTCAGGCGTTTCAACTGGTCGCAGTAGGCCTTGTCATCGCGGAACGTGAAGAAATGCTGGTCGGCATCGTTATCGATATACAGTTGCACCGAGCCGACGCCGTGCGGCCCGTCGCGCAGCACCGTGGGCGGGATCAGGTCCCAGCCCAGCGCCACGCTGACCATGTAGGCTGCCAGTTCGCGCTGGCACAGTGTGCCTTCGGGGAAATCCCACAAGGGCGCCTCGCCCCGCCTTGGTTTATAGACTGCCATGACCTCGGCGATGTCCGTTTTGCCATGCGGCCTGGGGATTTCACCCATAATTTTGACGAGGAAGGTGTAGTTGGAACTCCAGGGCAACAACCCAAGCGACTCCACTTCACCCGTGGCCAGCAACTCCAGAGTATCTTCTCTGGTCAAAGCAATCTCTGACATTCCGCTCAGGCAAACACTACTTCGTCGGCGTGGCCGTTGCTGCGCGGGCAGAAATGTTCCATATCCTTATCGAGGGGTTTCTGGCAGAGCGGACAAACGGGGCGTCCGCGGGATACCACATCGAGCGCCTGGCGGCTCAACGCCTCGATCTGCGCGCGCGAACAGAAGAACTTCGCCACCGATGCATCTTCCTCATCGACATCCTCGGCAACCAGCTCGCGGGCGACCAGCACAATCAGGTCGTGCTCCTCGTCATAGCCGAGTCCCATCTGACCGATACGGTATTCCGGATTAATCGGCTCTTCCAACCCCATCTCCATCTGCAGAAGCATGAAGTTGGCGCCTTTGGGGTACTTCACTTTCAACTCGTCCAGCATCTGCTGGATGGCTGTACTCAATGCTCTGACCTGCTCCTTCTCGCACAACAGCGTCACCAGCGTCTGGCCTTTGCGCGCCTGCACGTAAAACGTGCGATGCCCCGGTTCGCCTACCGCATCGGCGGTAATACGAGTAACAGGATTAAGCTCAATCGTGCTTTTCGGCATGCCCGAATTTTACACCTGTGTTAGTATGCTTTCATTCGTACAATTGTTCTTATCCATGGTTTTATTTTTATTTTTTATCCGGCGCTGTTGCAGATCGTGACCTGCCCTCTGCGGCGGGCATCAGGAAGCGTGAGCGACCGTGCGCCTCACTGAGGTGATCAATGCGGATGTCATCATCACTGGTGTTAGTCCTGCGCATATGCGGAGTTATCATTTTCGGACTGGTAGGCTGGGTTGTGAGCGATCTGGCGCCGTATGCTGAACTGCCCGCGCCGCTGAATAGCACCGTTTTCTTTCACATCGCTGCCGGCACCGTAGCGGGTATCATTGGCGCGGTGATGCTGCCGCTGATCTTTGCGGCTCAACTCATGCGCCTGATCGACCAGGTCAATATGGCCAGCGGGGCGCAGATCATCGCCGATTTTCTCGGATTCACCACGGGGCTGTTGATTGCCGCGCTGCTGGTGTTCCCGCTCGCGCTTCTGCCCGACCCGTTCAGGCAGGTGCTCCCGCTGCTGTCCGCCATATTCTTCGCCTACATGGGCGTTCTGATCATGAATGCCCACTACCGCGAGATATTTGCCATGGTGAATATCCGCATGCCGTCGAGTAAAATAAATGAGCCGGCGGCTGCGCCGCACGAACTGCCGCGACAGCGCGAGTTGCTGCTGCTGGATACGAGCGTCATTATCGACGGGCGCATCGCTGATGTCAGCGCAACAGGATTTTTGCGCGCAGACCTGGTCGTTCCTAATTTCGTGCTGGTGGAATTGCAGCACGTCGCGGATGCTGCGGACAGCCTGAGGCGCGCGCGCGGACGGCGCGGCCTGGAAGTACTGAAACGCCTGCAGAAAGACTCCCTGGCGCCGGTTAGAATCGTCGATGATGACCCGGTTGGCAGCGCGGAAGTCGATGACAAGCTGGTGTTGCTGGCCAAACAGTGGCAGTGCCCGATCGTGACGAACGACTACAACCTGAACAAAGTAGCGTCGCTGCAGGGCGTCGCGGTTCTGAACGTCAATGAACTGGCTAATGCAGTCAAATCCGTCGTGCTGCCGGGCGAAGTCCTGAGTGTGCGCGTGATGCAGGAAGGTAAAGAAGCCGGCCAGGGTGTGGCCTATCTGGATGACGGGACGATGGTAGTCATCGAAGATGGCCGCCACTATTTGAACCAGTCGATTAACGTAACCGTGACAAAAGTGCTGCAAACGGCAGCCGGTAAGATGATTTTCGCAAAGTCCTGATAACTATGAGCCAAACGATCTATAACGTTTTATCGCGCGAGAAAGAAGTCTTCAAACCCATCACTGAAGGGCGCGTCATGATGTACGTGTGCGGCCCCACTGTTTATGACAACTCGCATCTGGGTCATGCCAAGACTTATGTTTCATTCGACGTGGCGGTGCGCTGGTTCCGCTACAGCGGGTTGCAGGTCCGCTACGTCCAGAATATCACCGATGTGGGTCACCTGCTGGATGATGGCGAAGACCGTATCCTAAAGGGCGCGCGGCGCGAGAAAATCGAGCCGATGGAGATCGTCGAGCGCTACATGCGCGCTTACTTTGAGGATATGGATGCGTTGGGCGTTACGCGGCCCGATATTTCCCCGCGCGCCAGCGCGCACGTGCCCGAGCAGATCGAGATGATCCAGGAGTTGATTGCCAAAGGCCATGCTTACGAAGTGGACGGCTCGGTCTATTACAGCGTCGAGTCGTTTAAGGGATATGGCAAACTCAGCGGCCGCCATGTGGAGGAGATGGAGGCGGGTCGGCGCGTGGCTGTGCGCGATGAGAAGCGCCACCCGATGGACTTTGCCCTGTGGATCAAAGCCCCGTCGAACCATGTGCTGCAGTGGCCTTCTCCGTGGGGACGCGGCTACCCGGGCTGGCATATCGAGTGCTCGGCGATGAGCAACAAGTATCTGGGGGCGACCTTCGACATTCACGGCGGCGGCGTAGACAACATTTTCCCGCATAACGAGTGCGAAATCGCGCAGAGCGAAGGCGCCCACGAACAACCCTTCGCCAATACCTGGATGTTGACCGGCACACTGCTGGTCGACGGCGTCAAAATGAGCAAATCGCTTGGGAACTTTGTCACCATCAAAGATGCGCTCAAACGGTATCGCCCCGAGGCGTTGCGCCTGTTCATCCTGTCGGGTCTGTATCGCAGCCCGGCCGATTACAGCACATCTGCGCTGGACGCTGCCACCAAAGGCACGGAGCGCATCAATACCGCCGTGCGGCGCGTTCGCGCGGAACTGAGGAATCCCCGTCCCGGCGATGAAGCCAACAATGGCCGGCTGATCGACCTGCTGGACCAGTACCGCATGCGTTTCACCAGCGCGATGAACGACGACTTCAATGCGCCGCTGGCATTATCCGCGCTATTCGATATGAGCAAGGATATGAATGCAGCGATCGATGATGGCACCGCATCGCAGCCGGTACTCGAACAGGCCGACGCGATTTATCGCGAGTTGGGCGGTCAGGTACTGGGGGTTATTCAGTCTGAAGGCCAGGCATCCGGCGACGGCAGCGCAGAGCGCGAAGCCGGCCTGATCCAGATGCTGATCGATATGCGCCTGGAAGCCCGCAAGGCCAAAGATTTCACGCGCGCCGACGGCATCCGCAACCAGCTTATGAAGATCGGTGTCATACTTGAAGATGGGCCGAAAGGCACCACTTATCGCATCAGCAGTAACTAAAGAGGACATAGAAATGAGTTTCATCGAATCAATTTATGCGCGGGAGATTCTCGACTCGCGCGGCAACCCCACCGTCGAAGTTGACGTCATGCTCGAAGATGGCGTTTACGCGCGCGCCAGCGTCCCCAGCGGCGCAAGCACCGGAATCAATGAAGCCTGGGAATTGCGCGACACGGACGAAAAGGCGCGTTACGGCGGCAAGGGCGTCAGGAAAGCCGTCAACCACGTCAATACTGAGATCGCCGCTGCGCTGGAAGGCTGGAATGTTTATGACCAGACCGGCATCGATAAGCTGTTGAACCAGTTGGACGGCACGCCCAACAAATCCAACCTGGGCGCCAATGCCATGCTGGGCGTCAGCCTGGCCGTCGCCCGCGCGGCTGCCGGCAGTGTGGGTCTGCCCCTGTTCCGCTACATCGGCGGCGTAGACGCGCGCGTGTTGCCTACGCCGATGATGAACATCCTGAACGGCGGCAAGCATGCCGATAACAGCACCGACATCCAGGAATTCATGATCCTGCCCGTCGGCGCGCCAACCTTTGCCGAGGGCTTGCGCTGGGGCGCGGAGACTTACCAAACATTGCACAAGGTGCTCAAGGCCAAGGGTTACGCCACCAACGTCGGCGACGAGGGCGGCTTCGCGCCAAGCCTGAAGTCAAACGCCGAAGCCGTCGAAGTCATCCTGACCGCGATTGAGAAGGCCGGCTACAAACCCGGCGAACATATCGCCATCGGCCTCGATCCGGCATCCAGCGAATTTTATGAGGACGGCAAGTACGTGCTGGCCAAGGAGAACAAGAAACTCTCAGGCGATGAGATGATCGAATACTGGGCGAACTGGGTCAGGCAGTATCCCATCGTGTCGCTCGAAGACGGCCTGGCTGAAGAGGACTGGGAGCATTGGACCAAACTCACCGCCCGGCTGGGCGACCACATCCGCTTGATCGGCGACGACCTGCTGGTGACGAACGTGCAGTTCATCAAGCGCGCGATTACCGAGAAAGCCTGCAACGCGCTGTTGTGCAAAGTAAACCAGATCGGCACGCTGAGCGAAGCCATCGCCTCGGTGCGCATGAGCCACCGCGCCGGCTGGAGCGTGGCGGTGTCGCACCGCAGCGGCGAGACCGAGGATACCACCATCAGCGACCTGGTCGTGGCCTTGAACACCGGCCTGATCAAGACCGGCGCGCCTGCGCGCGGCGAGCGTACTGCCAAGTACAACCAGTTGTTGCGCATCGAAGAGGAACTGGGCGAGGCAGCCGAATACGCCGGGCGTTCTGCACTTAAGGCTTAGATCTCAATAGTCACGACATCGTGTGCGGTTTTTCGTCACTTTTCTAACCGGGCAAGTAGTCACGACATCGTGTGCGATTTTGAACAAAAATGGGTAACAGATCATGGATGGGTTCCTCGATTTGAAAG
>JAMCQN010000068.1:4165-8153 GCA_023382055.1 Chloroflexota bacterium | reverse complement strand
CCCGCCCAGGCCGCGGGTGTCCGGGCCGATGCGGCCAATCTCGATCGGGATGAGCGCCATATAGGTGGCGCTGTCTTCGGCCAGTTCCGGAATACCAGCGCGTTGCGCTGTCTCAATGGCCTGCCGGCACCATCGATATGCAGTATCGGGATTGGCGCGGTCGAACTCGACGTAGCCTCGCGCAGTGTAGTAATACACGCGCGTAGAGATGTCCATGATGTCTGCATACGTAGTTCCGGCGCGCGTCAACTCATTAACCGCGCCGTCGACGTCGCCCAGGATGGACAAGTTGATGCCTATCCGGCACGCGGCATAGGCGGCGTTGGTAGAGGTCGGGCCAAAGGCCTTCTCGGCGGCAGACAGCAATGGCGTGGCATCTTTGACCGACTGGCGTTGGATGGCCTGATTAGCGGCATTCAGATAGGCCATACCGGTTAACAGCGGGTCATGGGGACCGCCCAGTTGACGGGGAGGCAACACATCAACGGGTGGCGGTTCCACGAGGTCGTGAATCAAATCGAGCAGCCCGGCCGCTTCCAGGTAATCCTGCTGCTCCGTGACCGTCATGCGCTGCTTGAGGACCTTGTACAGCTTCAGCGCGGAGACCTGATCGAGCTGGGTCTTGTGGTTGAGGAAGCGCGACAGAATGCTGGGGTTCAGCCCGGCCTCCTGCGCCAGCCAGACCGGGCGCTTGCCCGCGTTGTCCAGCCATGTCCGCAGGGTTGCCCGCAGGCGGGCGGAGTTCATCGTATCGTTTGATGTGCGCTGCATCTGATCCTCGGTAACGGCCTGTCGCGCGACGGCCGGGAAATTGCTCCAAGCAAAAACGCGGCGTTGCATTCGGCGCGGCGATTCGTTAACATGAATCGTCAGAGTGACCGTCGGCTGATGACCCTGCGGGCGATTATAGCAATTCGCGGGGGGTGCGTGTGGGGGGTGATTTGTCACACCTCCGGGTTCCGAACTCGGAGGTGTGACCTTCTGTGCCACAATGGCTGCAACAACTCAAGCGGTGAATTTACTGTACTGACTGCGCCACTCGGCCATTGTTTTCACAAGCTTGATCGCGAAATCGAAGCTTTGATCCATCAGGCACATCTGGGGCATGAAATCTTGACTCATTTACAACAAGATCGATACTTTAAGAACTCTAACGAATACGGCGCGCAGCGCCGTGCTCCTGACCGATCCTGAGTGAAGTCGAAGGACGAAGGGGGCTTTTTCGAGTGATATTGCATCCTTCGTCCTTCGTCTCCGCTCCGGATGCTTGCGGTTGACTGACTAGAAAGACTCAGCCACCGAATGAATTCGGCGTCTGACACGCGACGCGAAACCGGCCAAGGCCGGTTGCCGCCCACAAACGCGCCCCGGCGCGTTTCATGTGCCAGCCGTGAATTCATTCATGGGCTGCTGCGCTTGATGAAACGCCCGCGCCCGCTGGCGCCGACGAAGCGCCCGCCGCGCACCACAACCTCACCGCGCGCGATTACGTCGCGCGGCCACCCGGTGCACTCGATGCCGTCATAGGCCGACCAGTCGATGGCTGAGTGCAGATCGCGCGCCGTCAGCGGCTTGCGCTGCGCCGGATCGAACACCACCAGGTCGGCGTCATAGCCGACGGCGATGCGACCCTTGCGGCTCAATCCGTGTATCTCGGCGGGGCGCGTGCAGCAGATGCGCACCCAGTCATTCAGGCTCAGGCTTCGACTACCGCTCAGCCGCCCGCGCCGCACGCCATACTCATGCAGCACACCCAGGCGCGTCTCGATGCCCGGCAGGCCGCCCGGCGCCAGACGGAAGTCGTCGCGCCCGGTATCCTTCTGCTGCCGCGTAAACGGGCAGTGATCGGTGCTGACAATATCGAGCGCGCGCGACGCCAGCATGCGCCACAGGGCGTCCTGGTTGGCCTGCGGGCGCAACGGCGGAGCGCATACCCACAGGCGACCGTCGGGGCGCGCCAGCATCTCCTCGGTGAGCAACAGGTACTGCGGACAGGTTTCGCCGAAGACGTTGGACAGCCCGCGCTGCCTGGCGTCGGCCACCACGCGGGCGGCATGTTCGCAGCCGATGTGGAAGATCAGCACGCGCGCGCCGCTGGCCTCCGCGCACATGACGGCGCGCGTGACGGCCTCGTGCTCGTTGATGCTGGGCCGCGTGCGGGCGTGGTTGAGCGCCAGCGCCGGGTTGCGAATGTCGGACTGGCGCAGCACCTCGATGACATCGCCGTTTTCTGCATGGATGCAGGCCAGCCCGTTGACGGCGCTGATGGCGCGCAGGGCGCGGAACAGGTCGATGTCCTGCACCTGAAAGCCCGGATAGGCCATATACAGCTTGAAGGTGGCGCAGCCCGCCTCGTACGCCTCGCGAATCTGGCCGATCCGTTTGTCGCTTACGCGGCGCGGCACGCCGTTGATGGGATGCTCATCGGGCTGGATGGTCATGTGCAGCCCGAAGTCGATGACGGCTTCGCGCGTCTCCGCAAGGCGCTTGTGCAGCGCATCCAGCAGCGATTCATCCGGTTCGGTCTCCACGAAGTCGACCAGCGCGGTCACGCCGCCCAGCGCCGCGGCGATCGTGCCGGTGCGCCAGTCATCGGCGGTGTAACCTACGCCGGTCTGCATGTTCAAGTGGACGTGCGCATCGATGGCGCCGGGGATGACATAGCATCCCTCATTGTCCAGGATCTCGCGCGCATCGATGGCAGAATGGGGCGGCACGATGGCTGCGATTCTGCCATCGTTGACGGCGACATCGGCATCGCATGTGGAATCGCCCGTGACCACAACCCCGTTGGTGATGAGAAAGTCGCAGTTCATGCCGGAATATTAACCCATCACACCCGATTCCCAGGATAATGAATTGCGGCCACCGATATTACGGGACGATGCCGGCGCGCCGCATGAGATGCGCCGCGCGCTCGCGGCATTCAGCCAGCAGGGCATCTTCGTCCAGCGCGCTGACCTGCTTGTTTGCCATCAGGATGCGCCCGTCCACACAGACGGTATCCACATCGCTGCCGCGGGCGTTGTACACCAGCGCCGACAGGGCGTTGCCTATGGGCTGAATGTGCGCGGCGTTCAGGTCGAGCAGCGCCAGATCGGCTTTGGCCCCGATCTCCAGTTGACCGATATCCGTTCTCTTCAGGGCGCGCGCGCCGTTGACCGTCGCCATATCCAGCGCCTGGCGCGGCGACATCGCCTGCGCATCGAGCGTGCTCACGCGCCCCAGGTATGCGGCCAGCCGCATCATCTCGATCATGTCTTGGCCGTCGTTGCTGGCAGGCCCGTCAGTCGCCAGCGCCACGTTCACGCCTTGCCCGAGCAGCTTCACGACCGGCGCGATGCCGGATGCAAGGATCATATTGGCGGCCGGGCAGTGTGTAACGGTCGCGGCGTGCTGCGCCAGCAACTCACATTCGCGCTCTGAGAGCCACACACCGTGCACGGCGTGAAAGTCATCGCCGAGCAGGCCGAGTGATGCGAACCATTCGATCGGCCGCAGGCCGGATTGCGCTTCCACCGTCATGGCGACCTCGGCTTGCGTCTCGTTCATATGGCAATGCGTAACGGCTGCATGCCGGCGCGCCAGGTCGGTCGTGCGCTGCAGCATCTCCGCCGAGCAGCGCCAGGGCGCCAGCGGGCCGTTCGCGACGTGGATGCGCCCGCTGGCTGCGCCGTGCCACTCGGCAAACAGACGCTCCAGGTCGTCCATGATCGACGCCGGGGATTCAGCATTGGAACCCTGGTCGGCCCAACCGCGCGCCAGCACCAGTCGCAACCCGAGCTTCTCGGCAACCTGCAGGACGACGTCGCTGTGCTCACGCGAGAACGGCAGCTTGTAGTGCTGGATGATCGTCGTCGCGCCGCCGCGCATGGACTCAACCATGCCCAGCGTGCAGGCCAGACGAATATCGTCCAGCGTCATGGCCGCTTGCAGTTTCCAGATGAAATTGCGCAGCCAGTCCAGCAGGTTGCCGAGAAGCTCGGGT
>JAMCQN010000068.1:0-4155 GCA_023382055.1 Chloroflexota bacterium | reverse complement strand
GCGGCGGCGATGCTCTGAGGGTACTGGAGACTGGAGATTAGCGATTGAGCGATCAGCGCCTGCGGCGGGCTGCCTGCGCCCAGGGCGGCGATGCGGTCACCGTCAATCATCAGGTAGCCGTTCTGGATGACCTCAGTGGGCAGCGCGATGGCGAGGTTGCGCAGAATGAGAGACATGGCGTCTAGTATTCGTCATACGGATCATAATCCGCGACGGACACATCGAACCGGTCGACTTCCTTGTTCTGGTTATCGCCCAGGCTATACAGGCGATCCAGGCTGAGATCGGGCACAACGGTTTCCGCGGAGTGCAGCGTCAGCGCGGCGGCGCGCAGCCCCAACTGCAGCGATTCGTCCAACTCGATGCCCTGCAACATGCCGAATATGACGGTGGCCGTCAATGCATCGCCGGCGCCGGTGCTGTCAACGATCTCCACCTTGACGGCGGGGAACTGGCCGGTCTCGTCGGGCGTAGCATAGCACGCGCCCAACTCGGCTTGCGTGATGACCGCCGCGCCTACGCCCAGGCTCACCAGTTGGCGCGCCGCCGTCAGCGCATCCGCGGAGGTGTTGATAGGCTGACAATCCAGGATCGCCTGCGCCTCGGTGATGTTGGGTGTGATGAGATCGAGCAACGGCAGATGCTGGCGCAGCCGGATGGCGCGATCGACTGAGGTTGGATCGACACAGATGCGCTTGCCGTATTCGCGCGCCAGGTGGAAAGCCGTCAACATGGCGTCGTCGCTCAGGTTCATATCCAACGCGACCATCTCGCATTCGCGGAACGCGTCGCGGTTCAGTCGCAGGTAGTCCCGCGTGATGTGGCGCAGCACGCGCAGGTCATCCATGCCGAAGAACAGGTTGCCGTCCCGGCTGATCGCGCCCATATAGGTGCCGGTGGCGGCGTTTTCGATGATGAGCGCGCGCGATACGTCGATGCCGACATCAACGGCGTTGTTGAGGATGTCCTCGCCGGCGTAATCATCGCCCACAGCGGTGAGCAGCGTGACCGGCACGCCCAGGCGGACCAGGTTTTCGGCGATGTTGCGCGCAACGCCGCCGACGCTGGTCTTTATCGCGGCCTGTGTAGACGAACCCGCAACCGGCTCGCCCAGCATGTGGCCTTTGATATCGAGGTTTGCCGCTCCGATAACTAGAACGCCTTCTGGCATAAGGATTCCGCTTTATTCATCTGGCTGTGTGTGGAATGGCTCAGCAGCCCTTAGTTTAGCTGGTTTTGGAGAATCATCGCGCGCCCGCCAGTTGCCAGGCGATAAAGACGGCGATGGCGGCGACCACGCCGAATTCGATGAGGACGCCGCGCGTCAGGCGGTCCTGGAAATATTGCTGCGCCAGGCCGATCATGACGTACATCACTGCCAGCAGGATCACGCCCGCGCTCCAATTGGAGACATTCCAGTAGTTCAGCGCCCAGTCGGCTTGCCCTACCAGAAGCCCGACCACCAGGGAGAAGGTGGCCGCGGCGCTTAAGCCGATGATGTGCGGCGCCATCAGGTCGAGCGCCAGCCCGAACGCGATCAGCGTGGCTAATGTCGCGGTGATGACGCTGCGCTCGTGCGAGCTGTAGATGAGGGTGAACAGGCCGAACGCAATGGCATAACTGACGCCGGTGAGAGCCAGGCGCGCCACGGCGTAACCGCGCGCATACGGCGAGAGGCCCACATATTCGGCAAAGATCAGGGTGGCGATGGCGACCACGCCCAGCAGCAATACGGCAATCCACAGCGGCCAGGTGGTGATGCGCGTCAGCAGCCAACTGATCGTCAACGCAGCAAAGGCGGGCGCAATCCAGAAGGGGAACAGGTAGGGAATCTCGCCGGCCTGCACATCGGGATGGGCGCGCAACACCCAGTCCGCGCCGGCGCAGGTGAGCACCGGCATGAGCACCAGCAGCAGCGAGTCCGTAGAGAGGGTGATGGAGAGCGCGGAGCCCAGGAAGTTGATGGAGGCGCTGCGGGTCGGCAGTTCGACCACGGCCAGCGCGACCGGCGTCAACGCGATCAGCGCCACCAGCACCAGCACGCGATTGCGCACCGACGCGGCGTCCAGGCTGATGCTGTCGTTTGCGTCTGATATTTGAGCCATTAGTTAAGCGGAGATTGGAGATTAGCGATTGGAGATTAGACAGCAATCTCCAATCTCCAATCTCTAATCTCTAATCTCTATTTTCCTCTCCACTTAATTCACAATCCGTTTGCCCGCGCCCCGGGCGGCAATCACCTTGCCGTCCGCGAACGCCAGTCGCCCGCGCAGGAACACTTGCTTCACAGCGCCGCGCACGTGCCAGCCGGCGAAGGGCGTCCAACCGCACTTTGAGAGGATCGGCCTGTCGCCGATCACCCACTGTTCCTGCGGGTCAACCAGGGTCATATCCGCATCAAATCCTGGAGCTATTCTACCCTTGGCCTGGATGGCGAACGCGCGCGCGGGGCCTTCGCAGCACAGGCGCGCCACATCCGCCAGTTCCAGTCTGCCTTCGTGCGCCGCCGTCAACAGCAGCGGCAGCATGGTTTCCAGACCCGGCACGCCGCTGGGCGGTTTGGCGCTGCGTTTCTCATCGAGGGTGTGCGGGGCGTGGTCGGTGGCGATGCAGTCGGCCACCGCCAGGTTGGCCCACAGCGTCTCGATATCGCTCTCCTGGCGCAGCGGGGGGTTCATCTGGTAGAGCGCCGCCGGGTGGAGCGCCTGCCCCGGCTGATAGTCCTGCAAGCCGCGCGACTCGGTGATCTGCCCGTGCTCGAAGTCCGTGGTGAGGAACAGGTAGTGCGGGGCGTATTCGCACGTCACCGGCACGCCGCGCGCTTTGGCGTCGCGGATGATCTCTACCTCGCGGCGGCTGGACACGTGACACACGTGCACGCGCCGGTCGCAGCGTTCGGCCAGCGCGACCGCCCGCGCGACCTCCAGTTCTGCGGCGATATGCGGGCGGCGCTCGCCATGCTGGCCGAAGTAGCGCACCGCCGGCTCGTGTTCGGCGTGAACGGCGATGACGCGCTCGCGGGGGTACTGTTGAAAATGCTCGTACTGCGCCCCGAAATCCTCCACCAGCAGGTCGCCGGTGCTGCTGCCCATGTACATCTTCAGCCCGCACTCGCGCAGGTCGGGGTTATCCAGCTTCAGGCGCTGATTGGTGTTGGTTGCGCCGAGGAACACGCCGTAGTCGCAGACCGCATTCTGGCGCGCCAGATCGAGCGCCAGGTCGAGCGTGGCGCGGTCGGTGACCGCCGGCGACGTGTTCGGCATGGCGAAAATGGACGTCACGCCGCCGGCCAGCGCCGCGCACGCGCCGGTATAGAAGTCCTCTTTCTGTTCGCCGCCCGGCTGGCGCATGTGCGTGTGCACGTCGATCAGGCCGGGGAAGACCAGCAGCCCGCTGGCGTCGACGATCTGCACGTCGGGGCCCAGCCCGCCGAGACCGGGCAGATGGCCCTCGATCACCGCGGCGATGCGCTCGCCATCGACCAGCACATCCGCCTGCTGCACACCTGCGCCACTGACCAGTGAACCGTTGTGAATGAGAAGCATAAGAGTTTAACCACGGATTTCACGGATTACACGGATGTAAACAGCATATAGCACGATGTAACCCACGCTTATCACAAAACTCTACGCCAGTGTTCCAGGGATGGAGCGCCGAAATTAAGGAGCAAGCCAACACGTATACCTGTTGCCTTCATGTAGTTCAATATCTGGGCTTCATCCACCCGTGTCAGCAATTTGATTGCTTTCAACTCAACCAGCACCTTGCTCTCAACTACGAAATCCGCAATGAATTTACCTGCTGTGATCGTTTTGTACCTGACCGACAGGGGCGCCTGTCTCTCATAGTTGAGTCCTTTGGCGTCAAACTCGTGCGCAAGCGCTTCTTCGTATACCGACTCTAGAAACCCCGGGCCCAGGATTTTATGTACTTCCATTGCAGCGCCGATAATGACATGGGTCAATGCGCCGTACAAGAGTTCTTTTTGCGTTGCAGTTGCCACCATGGTCGTCTCCTATGTCGCGTTTCGCGGTCTTATCAATGCCTTCCTATCCGTGTAATCCGTGCAATCCGTGGTTTATATCTTCATTCACGAGCTTATATTTCCAGTCGCCTGCCGGTCGGGCCGCGGTGGTAATGGCCGAAGTCGCGTTT
>JAMCQN010000029.1 GCA_023382055.1 Chloroflexota bacterium | reverse complement strand
GGGTAGGGGTAGTTGTCGGGATGGATGATGTAGGTGTAGCCGCGCCCCGGGTAGGCATACGTGCAGCCAGGATAGTTGTAGTTATATGCGTTGGTGCCGGGCACATAGATGTTCGTCCCGTCCAGGAAGCGGCGCATCTCGAAATGCAGGTGCGAGTCGTAGGCGGGATGCTGGGCGGGGCTGCGCCCGGTGTAGCGCTGGTAGATCACCGTCGCAATCTGCTGGCCGCGTTGCACGATCTGCCCTTCCACGACGCTGACATTGGCGACGTGACCGTACATCGAATAGATGTCAGTGCCATCCGCCAGGCGATGCCGGATCATCACCGCGTTGCCGGGATAACTGATGCCGGGGTTCTGCTTCGCCACAACGCCGTCGGCGATGGCATACACCGGCGTGCCGGCGGTGTCGGCGCCGTCCAGGCGATACCAGTCCTCGCCGGTGTGCAGCATACGCGTCCAGTCCACCCCGTAACACTTGACGCCCCACTGATCCAGGTTGCGGATGGCGTAGCCCAGCCACTCCATGTGCGTGCCGTCGTTGACAACCCGCTCCGGCACGCCGTAGTTCACGCCCGCGCCGGAGCGCAGCGGATAGGTGAACACGGCGGCTACCGGCGGGTCGGCGACAGGCGCGCGCGCGATCAGCGCCTGCTTGGGCGTTAATGGCTGCGGCAGCACGCGGAACGATTTCACCAGCCGGTCAAAGATCGCCTCCACTCCCGGCCCCGGCTCTACCGGCCCGCCCACGCCGCCGCCGTACAGGTTGATGCGATACATCACGCCATCGCCGGGGATGAGCACCGTGTATTTGTCCAGGTTGCCGATGACGCTGTCGCGCTGCAGTTTGATCGCCGGGCGGGAGTTGATCTGCATCGCCACACCGCGCTGGGCCTGCGCGGTCGGGCGCAGCCCGGCCACTTGATATCGGCTGGCGATGAATTGCTGTATCGGCAGGTTCTTCGGATTCTCCAGCACCATGACCGAGACGCCCTGGTAGTCGGTCGTCGCGCTGATATCGAACTCGGCGTAAACAATCTTGAAACGCAACGAGGCGTCGTCGCTGGTCGTGATGTTCGCGCCGGGCGGGTAGTCAAATGAGAAGGCTGCATCGTCGCTGGTGTAGGTCGGCCACGACTCCGCCTGGGCGCGCGCAACCGCCGCGACGGCCATGCTCACGGCCAGCACGGTCAAGACCACGGTGGCAATGATGATCCACTGTCCTGTCTGTCTCTTCCATTTCATGATGTTGCACTCCCATCCGGCCCTTTCCGCCGTCCTGTTCACTCCGGGTCCGGTATGCGCAATACTTCTTCGGCTTTCGCCGCCTGAAAATAGGCGCGATAGCCGCGCGTGTTGCCGAGAATGTGTTCTATTTTAACGAATGCGGCGGCGCCTAAATCGGCGTCGTGCGCCTGCTGCGCGCGATGGCAGGCGATGCCCGCTCGGATCGCGGCTTCGCTATGCCCGATGCGCGCCGCCATGCGCGCGATGACGGCCGGGTCGTCCAGCGAGTCGTGGCGCTGTTCGCTTGTTTTCACCATGCCGGACACCCAGGCGATGACATTCTCGACGCGGTCCTGGCTCGGCAACGGCGGTTCGGTCAGCAGCACTACGGTCTGCGGGCGGGCGCGCTGCAGGGCGTCGGCCAGCTCGTCAGGGCCGGGCGGACTGCTCATGATGGCGAGAACGGCGGCCGGCTGTAACTGCAGCCGCGTCAGGCCGTCCGCGCGTTTCTCCACACCTTCTTCCCACACCTGCACGTTGGCGTCGCCGTATTCCTGGCGCAGGCGCCCCAGTTCGGCCAGTTGATCCCCCGCGGCGCGACCATCGACGATCCTGTATTGTTCGCCGGCCAGGCCGGGCAAACGCTCAACCTGCCCCATGGTCTCGATGCGCGCCACCTGCACCTGAACCTGCGCCTTGCCGCGATGGACGTTGCGCTGCAAGGTATAGACCAGATCGCATTGATCTGGCAGCGGCTGGCCGTTGCTGCGCCACCACAGCGCGCGCTGCTGACGCCCGCTTTCGTCCTGGAAAATGACGGCCTGGTGCCGCCCCTCGCGGCCGAGCGGGTCCACGCGCACCGGCTTCAGCCCATTGGATCTGAGCAGCGGGCGCGGGTTGCCCGGGCCGAACGGCGCAAGCCGCTCCAGATCATCGCACAGGCTCAGCGAGACATCGCGCCACGCCAGTTGCGCCTCCGGCTGGTCATCGACGGGCGCAACGCCGGATTGATGCGCCGCCACATACTGGTTCACGCCCGCGCGGAAGGCGGCCACATTCTCGTAGCGGATGGCAAAGCCGGCCGCCATGGGGTGCCCGCCGCTGGTTTCGATCAGATCGCCTTGCGCGGTAATGGCGGCATGGATATCGATGCCGCGCACACTGCGCCCCGACGCGCGCCCGACCGCCCCCGCCTGCGCGGAAATCAATATGGCTGGTTTGTTGTAGCGGTTGGTTATCGCCGACGCGACCACCCCCAGCACGCTGGGATGCCAGCTTTGCGAAGCCAGCACGATCATCGGCTGGCGCTCGGCGCCGGGGTCCTGAGCAAGCTGGCGGAAGGCTTCTTCCTCCACACGGCGCTGCAACACCTTGCGTTCCTGGTTCAGCGCCTCTACTTTCGCCGCCAGTTCGTTCGCGCGCGCCTCATCCTGTGTGGTCAGCAATTCAACCGAGAGCGCCGCATCGTCCAGCCGCCCGACCGCATTCAGGCGCGGGCCGATCTGGAAACCGATGGTGTCCGCGCTCAGGTTTGCGAGATCGACATTGGCCATGCGCAACAGCGCGCGAATGCCGGGGCGTGGATTGGCGCGCAGGCGCGCCAGCCCCCGCTGCAGCAGATAGCGCGTGTCGCCGGTCTGGTTAGCCACATCCGCGACGATGCCCAGCGCAACCAGATCGAGCAGAGCCCCCTCTCCGGCTCTCCCCCTCTCCCCGTCTCCTCCGCTCCCCGCAAGCACTTCATACAGACCTTGCATGAGCAGAAACGCCACACCCACGCCGGGCAGATCCGCCAGCGGGTGATCGGGCGGCAGGCGCTTGGGGTTTACTACCGCATGGACATCCGGCAGCCGCGCGCCCAGATCGTGGTGATCGCTGACGATAACATCCAGCCCGATCTGTTGGGCGAAGGCGATCTCATCGAAGTCGGTGACGCCGCAGTCGCACGTCAGCAGCACGCGCGCGCCCCCGTCACGCGCCTGTTTGATGCCCTCTTTGTTCAGGCCGTGGCTGTGCCGGGCGCGGTTGGGGATCGTGTAATCGACGGCGGCGCCGCGCCCGCGCAATCCGAGCACGAGCAGGCTGGTGGACGTTTGCCCATCGACGTCAAAATCGCCCCACACATGGATGGGTTCTGCGTGTTCGATGGCGGCGCGCAGCCGCGCAACCGCCTCGCGCATGCCGGGCAACTGCTCCGGCGCGGCGGGTATATACAGGTCGGGGTGCATGAAGGCGCGCGCGCCTTCGATGGTCGTATAGCCGCGCTGCCACAGAATATCGGCGACGATGGGATGGCCGCCGACGGCGGAGACGAACTCTGGCGGAATCATGTGCGGCGCAAGCGCTTTCCTTCTTCTGGCTGCATGCTCTTGATATCGCGATTGTAGAGCAGATTCGGCGCAGCCAGCAGTTCGTCAAATCGCCCTTACTACAAATTGATACCTTTTTCACAATGTTGACGGTTGAAGAGCTTAGCAGTATAAAAGTTCTGTCCGTCGCTATCCCTCGCAGACAAGGCATCTTGAGAGTCGCTACAACCCATGAGGATGACTCTGAGGCAGTGCAAACTGCACCAGTGTCAACTGCTCATGGGTTGAATTTGTAGCCGCACCTGCACAATAATGAGAATCAGAAAGATACGCCAGATTCGCATCCACACAGGCTCGCTGATAGCTATCCGTGCGCTAACATCAACGCTGGCGATTTTGCTAGCACTCAGTGGTTGCACAACCAGTGTAACTCAGCAAGCGAAGCCGCCAGCAGATCAAGCGACTCCCACAGCCACTCCTGCAGCTTCTGCTACAGCCTCGTCCATGAGCCCTACATGCCCACTTACTATCCCCAACGGGAGCCAGCCACCTAACAGCACTCGTGATAGTGGTTGGCACGGTAATGGTGCTCTGTGGGTTGATCTCTGGCCTTATAGCGTTGTTTTTATCACGCCGAATCAAGTCACAAGCGATGGTTCGCTAAGCATGAAGTTTTCCTGGGTACGAGGGCCTAAAACGATAGGCCCTTTGACTATAGAAGGCCGCAGGCTTGATGCACCAGCGCCACCGCTGCAATCGGAGTCCTCTTCCCTTGGCTATGGTGATAAAGGCTTTCTGCCCACATCGATTATTTTCCCAATCGAGGGATGTTGGGAAGTCACAGGCAAAGCGGGCGGCGCCAGTCTGACGTTCGTGACATTGGTGCTTAAATTCAATGTGAACCCGTATATCGCGCCATGAGAAAGTGAAAGCCGCGCCACTCTCGCGCAGGTCGCCGGCGTTATTTGTCGCCGATGGTCAGCAGGACCTGACCCTGCTCAACGGCCTGGCGCTGCGTCACCTTGACGGCGGTCACGACGCCGTCGCGCGGAGCTTTCAACTCGTTCTCCATCTTCATGGACTCCAGCACGATCAGCACCTGACCTTTCTTCACCGCATCGCCTTCGTTGACCGGCACAGCCACGATCAGCCCCGGCATGGGCGAATTCACGCCCAGTTCGCCGCCGGCCGGCGTAAAGGCCCCGGCCGCTTCGGCCAGGCGCTTGGCGCGCTCATCCACCACGCGCACGGTGTACATCGCGCCGTCGATCAGGACGTGCAACTGGTCATCGCTTTCCTCGACCAGCGCCTCGTATGACTTGTTATCGACGAGCAGTGAATACAGCCCTTCCTGGTCGATGGCGCGGATATCGAGTTGATGCGGGACGCCGTCCTGCACAATCTCGCCTTCGCGTTCGACATCGACGATAAAGGAGCGCTCGCCGACAACCGTGACGTACTTCATTGGCAGGATAGTATCATACGGCTGGATAACAGCCAATATGAAATTGTTAATTGCATCCAACAACGCGCATAAGCAGCAGGAGTTGCGCGAGATATTCGACGCCATCGGCGCGCCGGTCGAACTCATCGCTCCGCGCGCCGCCGGCATCGCCATCGATCCGGACGAAAGCGCTGACACGTACGAGGGCAACGCCCGGTTGAAGGCGCGGGCGTTTGCAGCCGCGCTGAAGGAATCGCCCGTCGCACGCGCAGATTCGCCATTGCACTGGGTGATCGCCGACGATTCGGGGTTGGAAGTGGATGCGCTGAATGGCGCGCCGGGGATCTACTCGTCGCGTTATCACAGGCGTGCTCCGGGCGGCGACGGCTGCGCGGCGCTGCTGGACGAGCTCAAAGCCACGCCGGATGATGGCCGGACAGCGCGCTTTCAATGCGCTATCGTGTTGATCGACCCCGGCGGCGGTGAGCATACCTTCTTCGGGACGTGCGAGGGGCGCATCGCGCACGAGAAACGCGGCATCGGCGGGTTCGGGTTCGACCCCGTTTTCCTCCTGGCGGGAGGTTCGCGCACGATGGCCGAACTGGCGCCCCAGGAGAAACACCGCGTCAGCCACCGCGGCATGGCCGCCCGCCGCGCCGTCGCGTACCTGGCCGGCCATGCCATGTGATTGGCAAGTCGCCGGGGAATCGGCAGAATATCATCACGATTCGGCAATGACCGAACAATAATCACCCATTACAATCAATCCCATGTCCGTACAAAAAGCACCCGACAAGCGCAGTGGCGTGGACAACAACGACATCCATTGGGAAGAAGACCTGAAACCTTTTACGCGCCTGCCGCGCGAGCCGCGCAATGAGCCCAGGCAGCGCGTGCCTGCCCTCATCCCCGCGATCATCAGCCTGATCCTGGTGGTGGGCGCGTGCGCGCTGGCCGCCAAGTTCGTCAATGATAATCGGCCGGCGCTCTCGTCGTTTGCGCTGGCGCCCACCGCCACCTTCGCGGTGCTTCAGCCCACCGCTACCGACTATATCCCGCCCACGGCGACGCCGTATGTCGCGCCAACCGACACGCCTCTGCCAACCGCCGCGGCGGGGGGCGGCACGACCAGCGATCCCATCTCGGTCGGCGCCAAGGTCAAAATCGTCGACACCGGCCCCAACGGCCTGAACTTCCGCAAGAGCCCGTCGCGGAACGGGGAGAAGATCCGCTCGCTGCCGGAGGGCAACATCTATGACGTGATCGGCGGGCCGACCAACGCCGATGGACTGGTATGGTGGGAACTGCGCGACCCCAGCGATAACACGACCGGCTGGGGCGCCGCAGACTACATGAAGGTTGTACCGAACCAGTAGTTTTGTTCTAAACTATGCATGGTTGCACCGTGCACCCGCCAGCCAGGGAGGGAATATCATGCCGCGCCCGCCATTCAGCTACAAACGCAAGAAGACGGTCGAGCAGCCAGACAGGAAACCGACGCCGCCTGTGGTTGTCGTCAAACCGGTCGAACCGGCGCAACCCGCGGCCGCATGGAGGACCTCGGCTGCACACCTGCTATTGCTGAGCAAGTTCGCCACGCCTCGCGCAATCGACGATTTCGGCAGAGACGAATTGTGGCATTCGGTATTGCATGAACCCGCAGACCAGGCCATCAGGCAGTTTATCGACGCCGGCGTGATTGTGGCCGCGACAACTGCTGAACTGCTCGATTACAAGCTCAGAGTCGCAGAGCTGAAAAGGCAACTGCGGACGCGCAACCTGGCGGACTGCGGCGCAAAAACCGAACTGATCGAGCGCATCATGGCCGCCGACCCGTCCTGGGTGCAACAACACACCGCCGGCATGTCCGTGTTTACCTGCACGGACGAGGGGCGCGCGATCGCTGAAAAGTATCATGACCAGCGCAAAGCACAGCGTTCAGCCTGCGAGAAGGACGTGCGCGCCGCGCTGGCAAAGGGCGATTTCGGCGCCGCCGCGCAGGCAGTCTATACATTCGAGGCCGCGCAGGTCTTCCCCCGCGGCATTGGCATCGACTGGCGCCATCAGGACAGCGCGCAGGATGAGAGCGCATTGCGGGCGATATCCACCTGCAACCTCAAGATGCTCAGCGCGCTGACCCACGAACAACTGGAACAGGTGCGCCTCAATGCCGGTGTGAGGTGGCTGTTCGCTTACAGTTATGATGATTACCCGCCGCCGGCGGAGATCACCGATCACTTGCCGGACGACGGTTTCAGGCTCACGAACGCCGTCATCTCCAATGCGCGCTTCCACAGCGTCATCGACGCCTGCCGGAGATCACAGGCGCAATTTCCGCAGGCGCGCCATGCAATCATTTACACACACGGCAACGACTTTCTGGTTTGCGACGAATGCCGGAAACTGGCCGAGCGCGAATGGCCGCTTGATGAAGCCCCGGAACTGCCATACGAGAAATGCACTTCAAGCAGCGAGAGCGGCTGCCGTTGCGAAGCAAACTGGCAATTCAAGGCCGATTAGCAGCTTACGGCGCGATTGCCGCCGTCATAACATATCCCATAAACCGGCACAATTATCACAACACTTGACATATTTCGAAGGTGTGAATACCATCCTAGAACAGTAGCCGGCGATACTTGATAAACTAAAGAAACCTGAATCTAGAAGACGCCGGTTTAGATTCAAAGTTGCTTGCCTGAGGAGGCAAAGAGCCGTGTATCAGAGTATCACAATCATTGGCCGTTTGGGTCGTGACCCAGAGATGAAGTACATGCCCAGTGGCGATCCGGTGACTTCGTTCAGCGTCGCCACAGATCGTGCCTGGAACAATCGTGACGGCCAGAAACAGAAGGAAACCACCTGGTTTCGCGTGTCGGTCTTTGGCAAGCAGGCTGAGAACGTCAACACATACCTGCACAAGGGCAGCATGGTGCTGGTGGAAGGCCGTCTGAACGTCGATGCCAAGACCGGCGGTCCCAGGACCTACACACGCCAGGATGGGACGGTCGGCGCCAACTTCGACCTCACAGCCAACACCGTGCGCTTCCTCAGCCCCAAGGGCGAAACGGGCGGGGACGCCGGTGAAGGCCAGCCTGCCGCAGCCGAACAGGGTGACGGTTCGGCGGACAACGACATTCCCTTCTAGGTACAACTATCTGATTGTTGTGCGGTTATAAAAAACCCGACAGGTGGCGCGTGCATCACTCGTTCACATCCATGTGATGCGTGCGCTACCTGTCAGATTTCAATGCAACCATCTTGTTTTACAGGCGGTAGAAATGGCTCAGCAACAGAATCCAACTCAACCACAACCTCAGCCCCAGCAGATCCAGATTGAGTTGCCGCCGCAACTGGACGCCGTGTACTCCAATTTCGTGGTGATCCAGCATTCGCCGTCTGAATTCATCCTGGACTTTGCGCGCATACTGCCCAACATGCCCAGCGCCAAAGTCGGCGCGCGCGTGGTGATGACACCGATGCACGCCAAGCTCCTGCTGCGGGCGCTGCAGGAAAACATCGAGAAGTTCGAGGCGCAGTACGGCGCGATCTATGTGCCCCAGCAGGGCGAGGCGCTGGCGAACCAATTGTTCAAGAGCTGACGTAGCCCAACTGTTGCAGCTTTCCCATGATCTTGGACAGGCTTTCTTCCACGGTCTCGCGGTCGCTGTGGCATACCACTTCGGGATTGACCGGCGCCTCGTAGGGGTCTGAGACGCCGGTAAAATTCTTGATCTCGCCGGCAAGGGCTTTCTTGTACAGCCCCTTGACGTCGCGCTCGGCCAGTACGGAGATCGGCGCCTCCACGTACACCTCGACGAAGTCCTTCACATTGGCGCGGATTTCGTCGCGGATATCGTGGTAAGGGGAGATGGCGGCGGCCACGGCAACCACGCCGTTGCGGCTGAGCACCTGGCACACCCAGCCGATGCGGCGGATGTTGGTATCGCGATCCTCTTTTGAGAACCCCAGCCCTTTGCTCAGATGGGTGCGGATGACGTCGCCGTCCAGCACCTCCACCTTCATATTGCGGCAGCGCAATTCTTTCTCAACCAGGTTAGCCAGTGTGGATTTGCCGGCGCCGGACAAGCCGGTAAACCAGACAGTAAAGCCTTTGTGTTCCATGATTCAGTTCTTGATTTCAGATGTATGTTTGAGATGGTGGATGATTCAGCCGTTGCGGCGGCGCAGGCCGTCAATCAAAACCTGGCTGACTTCGGGGCGGGTAAACTCCGGCGGCAGCGGGTGGCCCTGTTCGAGCATCTGGCGCACCTGCGTGCCGCTCAGGCTCAGCCGATCCTCCGGGCCGTGCGGGCAGGTCTTGGCGCTGACGATGCCTCCGCACTTGCGGCAGTGGAAGGTGTTCTCGAAGTACAGCGGCGTGATGCCGATCTCCTCAGGGCTGAATTCGTCGAAGATGCGCTGCGCATCGTAGGTGCCGTAGTACTTGCCCACGCCGGCATGGTCGCGCCCCACGATGAAGTGGGTGCAACCGTAGTTCTTGCGGCACATGGCATGGAAGATCGCCTCGCGCGGGCCGGCATAGCGCATCGCAGCCGGGAATACGCCCAGCACGACGCGATCAGCCGGGTAGTAGCTCTTCAGCAGGGTGTCATAGCTCTGCATGCGCACGTCGGCGGGGATGTCGTCAGCTTTTGTCTCGCCAACCAGCGGGTTGATGAACAGACCGTCCACGATTTCCAGCGCCGTTTTCTGAATGTACTCATGCGCGCGGTGGATGGGATTGCGGGTCTGGAAACCCACCACGCGGCGCCAGCCTCGTTCGGCGAACATGGCGCGCGTCTGCGCCGGGGTGAAACGCCGCTCGGGGAACTCGTTGAGTTTCGCGCTCGGCCAGTCGACCAGCCAGATGTCGCCGCCCAGCAGCACGTCGCCCTGGCGATAGACGCGCGCCACGCCGGGATGGGCTTCCTCGGTGGTGCGATACACCTCGCGCGCCTCAACTTCCTTATCGTAGGGGTATTTCTCGGCCACCGTCATGACGGCAAGGACGTCATGACCTTCGCACAGCGCGACCTCCTGCCCTTCGCGTATGGACGCAGCCTGCTCGGTGGTCACCGCCAGCGTGATCGGTATCGACCAAACCAGGCCGGAGGCGAGATGCATCTCCTTGACGACGCGGGTGTAATCGTCGCGGCGCATGAAGCCGGTCAAGGGCGATACGATTCCGGCGGCGATCAGTTCAAGATCGGCGAGATTGACGGGCGGCAGCGGGATTTTTATGAGAGTCGCGGCGCGCTCACGGGCTGCGGCGCGCGCGTCATCGTCTGGGACACGGTTGACGAGTACGCCACCGTGCGGGGGAATTTGGGAATTGGTTTGCATTTCTGATATTAGTGATTCCTAGGGCTTCTCGGCAAACAAGTATACTCGACGGGTGGAATATCGCTAAATGAAAGATGTACTGACCCAGCTGCCAGGGGCGCTGGTCGCGGTGAGCATTGCGTTAGTCGTCGCGTACATGCCGGGACTCGCCTTCCTCAACCGGTTCGCAGCGTTCCGGCGTATTGACGGATTATCTCGGCTATTTATCGCACCGGGTGTCAGTATTGCGCTCTACGTGGTGCTATTCACCTTCTGCTACAAGCTGGGGATAAAGCTGGGCTGGTGGACACCCTGGTTGATCACCCTGTTAGCAGCCGCGTCGCTGCTTTATCCGCTGCCCAAAATCCCGCGCCTGCACTGGACTGCCGACAAGGTGGCCTATATCGCACTCGCGGGCGTGACTGTGATTCTGCTGGCCAATCGCCTCTATACGATAAACGGGTTGGTCGCGCCTATGTGGGGCGATTCCGTGCATCATACGATCATCGTGCAACTGATGCTTGAGAATGGCGGATTGTTTCATTCCTGGCAACCCTACGCGGATGTCAATACATTTACCTATCATTTCGGCTTCCATGCATTCACGACGATGTACGCCTGGATGCGCGGGATCAGCGCGGAGTTCGCGGTGCTCATGATGGGACAGATCGCCAATTTCTGCGCCGTGATGGGTCTGTATGCGCTGGCAAGGCTGTGGACGAGGAGCGTCTGGGGCGGCGGCGTCGCTGTCATCGTCGGTGGTTTCATCTCGTCGAATCCGTATTACTTCGTTTTCTGGGGCCGCTACACCCAACTGACCGGACACATTATCCTGCTCGCGGCGCTGGTGTTGCTGTCCTATTATCTGGCCTCGCCGCGCCGTAAAGAGAACCTCGCTTACCTGCTCGTGTTGCCGCTGGTGATCGCCGGTGTGGGGATGGCGCAATACAAGGTCGCTGTGCTGTTTGTGGCGCTGAGCGCGGCGCTGGTTATTTTCCGAGCAATCGGATGGTACGCCAAACGGCGCGATCTCCGCTACGCTGTCATGTCCTCGCTCGGCCGCGCCGGCGTCATCGCGGGAATCGCGCTGCTCGTGTTCATGGCGCGCGGATGGGACATCGTGCAGAGCACACTGGGAACAAGCGTACAAAGAATCGCCAGCACAGAGTTGAACCTCAGCCCTGCAGTGGGCAATCAGCAGGCGCCGCTACTCGTCAGGCTGTCACAGTCCGGTTTCGACAACGATGCCGCCGCCATCTGGCTGGCTGCGCTGGCGGGCGTCATCGTATTGATCGTTAAGCGACGGGACGGCCTGTGGTTTGTCGCCGGCATGGGTCTGTGCCTCATCGCCATGAATCCGCGCCTTGTGGGCATCAACCGCGCCGGGCTGGTGGACGAGTTTCATCTGTCGCTATCGACGTATATCGCGGCGGCGGGGCTGATCGGTGCGGCGGCCGGCGCGCTGGCAGAGATGCTGGCGAGCCGCTCCCAGGTGACGCATTACGCGGCGGCGCTGGCTTGTTTCGGGCTTGTATGGTTTGGAGCGAATCAACTGCCGCCGCTGCCTCTCGGTTCGATCTTCGTACTGCCCGATGATGTGCAGATGATGGCGTGGATCAGGGAGAACGTGCCACCGGGTGAGAAGATCGCGGCGCCGGGGTTTATCGCATTCAAAAACTTTACCGTAGGGCGCGATGCCGGTTGGTGGATCCCGTTCTACACCGGCCACCGCACGAATCTCATGTTTATGGCGGCGGAGCAGGAGATGACCGGCGTACAACGCAACCAGGACAGCAGGCTTTCGGTTACAAAAGATCTGTACACACGCGATATGTCATTGCCGTCGTCGACAGAATGGCTGGCGGCACAGGGGTACAGGTATTTCTACATCGGGGCGAAACCACTGACATGGTCGGAGGCTGATGGCGAGGTGAATCATGCGGCGCTGATCGAACAGTTGCTCAGGAATCCGGGGCTGCGGGTGTTGCACCGGGTTGGCGATGCGGTGTTAGTGGAGGTGGGGAGCTAGTTGTTCGAATTGATGACAGCAACAGTCCACGAGGGAGATTTGATGCGTTTAACCAGGCTCATTAGAAGTTTCTTTAGGCGATCTTATTATGAATATCGATTGGTTTTGTGGGAGATCAACAGACGATTTCGCAAGTCATTGACCCTTTCCACCAAGCAAGGCATTTTCACCCTATCACTAGAAGTAGACGATGCTGTCGGGAGGAATCTCTTCTGCAAACATCAACATGAGCTTGTTGTTGCAACAAAGGTAACCGCCCTGCTGCGAAGTATTGGCAAGTGCCCGCCAAAGGGCAGTGGGACTGTATTGGACGTTGGCGCCAATAATGGGGTTATATCAATAGGAATGCTGTATACAGGCGAATTCAGTAAAGCGATTGCTATTGAACCTGAACCGCGAAACTTCTCCTTAATGTTGCGCAATATCGAGCAGAACAGGTTAAGCAAAAGCATAGTCTGTTTACCGTATGCGGTAACTGATACCAAAACGGTGGTTTCATTGGAGCTGAGCGACACCAATTATGGGGATCACAGGATAAGACAGATATCAGGCTTAATAAACGCACCAGAACTTCAGGGGGAATCACGCCGGAAAGTTATTCAGGTCGAGTCCGACTGTATTGATAATATCGTCGAGAACCTGCCAAACGAATTCAAGCAGGATATCTCATTGATGTGGATTGACGTACAAGGCCATGAAGGCTTTGTCTTTCTAGGCGCCAAGCGACTGCTTTCTGGCGATATTTCTGTTTTATCTGAATTCTGGCCATATGGCATTCTGCGGTCAGGGATGTCACAGCAGCAGTTCTGCAACATCTGTAGCGAATTGTGGTCCAGTTACTGGGTAATTCGCAGAGGGCGTTTTGTAAGATATCCGATCTACACGCTTGACATCTTTTTTGATGAAATTGGCTATAGCGGGGAATTTGATAACATCCTTTTCACAAAGTAGATGCGGTTTGTTCAACAGGAAGTAACCTGTATCCATAAAGAATAACGGCACGGATGGTCTTATGACCGAATCATAGATGTTCGCAATTTGCCAAACAAAAGTTGATTCTTTCCTATATCTATTGAACCATGGTGATGCGGTATGAATAAGCGCAACTGAGAAAATCGCTATGACTTTAACGAAATTGATCCATCGCTTTCGGTCGGGCTTATACTGATTGACCATGTCAAGATATGCATGTGGCGCTGATCGGATGTCTATTCTTACATCACGAGATGTCACACGATATCCTAAAACCTTGCCTTTAACCCATGAATTGCCTCGGCACACACACAACTGGGTTTATCTTGACCTTCAAGCGGAGGATGTCGTTGATTAAATACTGCAAATGGCTCGTTTTATATCTCATTCTTTTATCAGCTTGTACCAAGAATGCTCAGCCTGATAAGCCCTTATCCAGTCCGCAGGTTCCCTTGGTTACTACCCCTACCCTCCATGTCATTGCGACCCTCATTTCACCAACGATAAACCCGGTCGCAGTAGGAACACCGATCGTTAATTCTATTCCTGTAACTTCAAAGATTGGAGGCAAGCTTGCTTTCGCCTATGATCCGTCGGGTGTATTTGAGATTGGATTTTTAGATCTTACTTCCGGCAAAATTACGCAATTAACAACATCACCTGCCCCCGGCGATGCAGAGCCTTTCTGGTCTTACAATGGCCAGTTCTTAGTCTTTAATAGCGGAAGAAGTGGTAGCGGTGATCTGAGTATTTACCGCATGAAAAGCGATGGATCCGAACAGTCCTTGGTTTCCGCAGTTCATGGCACTGGCGGGAATTACTCGCCTGCAATCAGTCCTGACGGTAGTTTAGTTATTAATCATAGCAATCGCGACGGGAAAATGAAGATTTTCGTCTCCAATATCGATGGCTCAAATGAGAAGGCATTAACCGATGGCTCTTCTAACGATATCACAGCATCCTGGTCGCCAGATGGCTCTACCATCATTTTTTCGTCCGACCGTACCGGAAATTACGCCCTGTACACCATGAAAAATGATGGCAGCGCTGTAAAACTCCTCTTGACAGTCAAGGACAGCGCCTTATTGAGGCCCAGATACTCCCCGGATGGCAAGTCCATCTTGTTCGGTATTCAGTTATTCGGTTCTTTAGACTACCACCTAGCAATAGTAAATGCTGACGGAAGTGGCTTTCACACGATTACGCACGGCAACGGGCAGTTTTCGCAGGGGACATGGGCAGGGAATGGATATGTCATTTACAGTGGCAGACACAGTGATTATGAGAAATGGCAACTCTACATAATGAGCGCAGATGGCTCCAATGTCACGCGAATCACGCCAGATAACGTAAATTTCCGTAACCCTTCGTGGACACAATAGTAATTCATTAGCGCACCAGAGTTTTCGCTATGGATGCATAAGCCATCTGTTCACAGATAGATAACGCGGAAGTTGAATCAGGCATGCATGATCATTATTTCTCTTGCGTTGTAGATAACAAAGCAATTTACAAGCTTCAAGCCTTAAACTGGTTATGGACTCTTCTGGCGAGCGGGACTGCTGATCGTGACGAGATTATCATTCACATAATCAAAGGCGGTGACTTGGCGTTTAGCCAAATACTAGACTATTTGGGCATCACCTTTCATATGGTTGACAGATTCGGGGAAGGTGAAGCCGCTTTCTGCAATAAGCTTGTCCAACTCGGCACGCCCGAACTACGGCAGGCTAACTGTGTAGTGCTCTGTGACACGGATATTGCCTTCTCCAAAGATATTCGCCCCTGGCTCAACACCAATGCAATCCGCGCCAAAATTGCGGATTATCCCAACCCGCCCCTAGATGTCATCAGGCGTTTATACGCAGCTACGGGCATAACAGCTAGACCGCGTAATGCTAGGACCGATTTTTCCAGACACAGCACCTTTGAGATGAATTGCAATGGTGGGGTGTATATTATTCCAACGCAATGGATAAGCGTTCTGTCTCAGAGCTGGGTGAGATGGGCTCGCTTTATCCTGGAGAGACGGGATACACCCTTGGTCTACCGCAAACACGCAGACCAAGTGGGGTTTTGCTTCGCAATGCTTGAATTGGGCCTTCCATTTGAGAAACTGCCTTTGTCGCTTAACTTTCCGACGCACTTTTCGCCCAGTGAATATTCAGCAGTAAGCCACATGAATCCGCTTGTGTATCACTATCACCGGCGGATGAATCAAAACGGAGATCTTCTTCCACTAGGAATCCCACGGTTTGATACGGCGATAGACCAGATTAATGAAGTGATTAGAACCCAGCGCGCGAGACTTATTTCTAGCCTGCCAACAGCAACGGAGACTTTTATGCAATGGCAAAATAATAGTATCCCGGAAGAGCCGGAAGTAAATACGCATTTCGGCCTGCGGCATTTATTAAACAAAGTAATAGCGAGGATGAATTCATATCGGGGTGCTATCCGAAAAAGCACTCGATCTGAAGGTATCGATCGATCACAGCTTACTGACCTTCAAGCCACATTGGTTGATTTCTCTTCTTCGAAACTGGGTTTTTTTACACAGACACCTGGGCGGCTGCACGAATATCCGTGGGCGATCAACGAGGCTGGCGACGTGTATGGCAAAAAGATGCTCGACGTTGGCGCCGGCATAAATCCCTTACCTCTCTGGTTTGCATCGCGTGGCGCTCATGTTGTTACTGCAGATAATCATCCGATCATTCGCACCGGGCCAGGGAGCCCACACTGGGACGAGTGGGGATATTTGGATTATTCGTCCATGGACGCAAATGTGGCGTCGTTGCACTGTGATATTGTCGATTCCGGGTTGGATAACAACTCGTTTGACATCGTCTATTCAATCAGTGTACTTGAGCACATCCGCAGAAGCAGCCGGCAACTTCTGATACACAAGATGGCCAGCCTGCTGAAAGCAGACGGAATACTGTTGCTTACGTTGGATCTCATCCGGGGCACTGATAATCTATGGAATATGTCAGAAGGTAAAGTGGTAGAAAAAGTCGATTCTCATGGAGATGTTGAATCGATCATCACAGAACTCACAACCGAAAACCTTCTCATCAGGAAACAGAAGAAACTCACGGATATCTCCGGAGGTCGAACTGATATTGTCCTGATAAAGGCTGTCAAATCACCTTTCAGCGCGTGACTTTTATGGCACCATCATGTGAAGGTGCCAATAAGGTCTAACTCAGAGACATTCACAATGGGACAACGCATTCAACCAAAACGCGTTCTCTTTGTTGGTTGGGATGGGGCTGACCCGCTTATCATTTCCAGATTGCTGGGCGCAGGTAAACTTCCAAACCTGAAGAAAATGACTGAACATGGGTTCTTCGCAGGTCTCAACTCCACAATTCGCCCAGAGAGCCCCACTGCATGGACAAGCTTCGCAACCGGTGCTAATCCAGGTTTACACGGTGTCTTCGGCTTTATGCGTCAGATCCCAGCATCTTATGATTTTGCTTTTACCAATACTAACTATGTCGATGTACCATTTTTCTGGGAGACACTCGGCAAGTATAACAAGCGAGTTGCATTGTTGAATATGCCAATGGCATACCCTGCACGCCCCGTAAATGGTTGGCTTGTATGCGGACTTATGACGCCGGGTGAAGACGCGAGCTTTACATTTCCTAAAAGCCTGGGCAGACAGCTTTTGGCGCAAGGTTATCCCATCGACGCCGAGCCTTTGTTATCTGGTGAAAACAAAACACAATATGTGCGGAGAATGTTGTGGCAGGTGAAAAAGCGTACCGAGATAGCAAGGCAGTTAATGCAGAAACTTGATTGGGATTTTGGTTCAGTTGTTTACACCGAGCTTGACAGACTACAGCATTTTTTCTGGGCATATGGTGACAAGAATCACCCCTTTTACCTTGAAAGTCCTCTTTCTAATACAATCGATGACCATTACGTGGCACTTGATGAAGAGCTGGGAAATCTCCATGCCATGACCGGTAACGAGACACTGGTCATCGTCATGTCCGATCACGGTTTCACTGCTTGCGCCCGTCAATTTTATGTTAATGCCTGGTTACAACATGAGGGGCTGCTAGTTTTTAAGAAAAGAAATGTGCAGGAATCCAATGCGTTATTGCAATTGGTGCGTGCACTCAGAAAGTCTTCCTTTCTTAGAAGAATGAAGCGAAAGCTATTCAGAGACCGATCACTGATTGCACAAATGGAATCGCGCACCTTCAGTCAGCAGGTTGACTGGGCAAAAACGAGTGCCTGGTATGCCGAAACAGGCGGAATACGAATCAACATGCGCGGCAGGGAACCTGAAGGCATCATCATGCCTGGACAAGAGTACGAGCATCTTATCTCAATCATAACAAGCAAAATACTGAATGTCCGTGATGACGAAACTGGAAAGAGTGTCATAAAGAGTGTACATCGTGGTGAAAATATCTACAACGGCCCTGAGGTAAGTGGCGCGCCGGACCTGATAATTGAACCCTTTCGTCTAGCAGATGATGCATTGCGTAATATCAGAATCGGATCGCATAACCCGCTGGCACAACAGATGATCTTTGCGAGTTCTAAACCGTATTCAGGCGATCACTCGCCAATAGGTGTTTGCGCGTCAAACGAGCTACCACCTTTCGCTATTGACGCCATTCCGGATGTCAGTCGCTGGATTATGGATCACTTCGGCATCGCACTGGATGATTCTAACATAAAAGGTCAAACTAAACATATAAACGCATACAACGAGCAATCGGAACAAAAACTTAGAGAGCGCCTGAAAAGCCTAGGATATGTTGATTAGCGCCTTCTGAAGATCAACTAACCACAAAGTACTATAGATTTTCACAGGCTTGGCAATATGATATTGACCGGTTGGGGAAGTGTTATTCATGCACGTTTTCCGTGAAAAGCCAATGTAGGAGGCTTCATAATGAGAATGCCGAATAAATACGTACGATCACTATCTGCGGTGGTCACCGCACTAAGTGTTATGGTCGGAGTGATTGGAACAGCCCGCGCTGACCTGACAATACCTTATGGAACCGGTACAACTACTTACGCATTTATGAATGTCTCGACCACAAATGCGACCGTGGTAATTACCTACTATTATCCAAATGGCACACAGGCTTATTCAAGCACCGAAAACAACGTTATTCCTTACAAAAGAATGAATGTAACAGTTGGGTCTGGCGCTGACGGGGCCGTTCCAACCAATTTTACAATCGGCAATGTGGTGCTTAGTTCCGACCAGGATCTGGTCGCCGTAGCTGCAACAGATTTTACCGGCCTGCCTCCCTATGAGTCGAACACAAACAGCAACCCAAATATGCACCCCGGAACTGAAATGGGCATGTATGCGGCGTTCAATAGTGGCAGCACCGAATTGTATGCACCTTTTGTTATTCGCGTACAGAGGGGTGCTACGACTAACTCAAACCTGGGAACCAAGATTACGCTACAGAATACCACATCTGTGTCTCCCGCGTTAGCATATATGAACTACTACACCCAGGCAGGGAGTTTGGTTGGCACGGTTGTCAAGAGCATACCGGCTTACGGCTCTGTGGTTGTTAATACTTTGGTAGATAGTGATGTCCCTGCCGGGTTTGTGGGACCAGCCAGCCAAGGTAGTGTTTATGTAACCTCGACACAGCCACTCGTGGGTGTGACCGAACTTCATTGGGACAACATTGGTGGTAACCAAAACTGGATCGTCAACTACAACATGGCAATGCCCGCCAGTGCAGCGTACCAACTGTTTGCGCCTGTAGCGCAACGCATATGCAATCCACCAGCTCAACTATGTTCGCCCACACAGTATAATTACTTCAAGACATTCACGAATTATGTCATTCAGAATACTGAAAGCGCTACTGCTTATGTTACGGCGACGTTTATTGGTACGACAAATCCACTGGGTGGCAGTGGTAGCACAAGCCCTGTAAACTACAGCTTCTCGTTCCAGATTCCGGGCAAGTCCTTATACGCGATAAACCTATTTCTAGGTGGTGATGTGCAAGGAGCAACCCAGACGAATCTGTTCGCGGAAGGTACGGGCTTAGGGAGTCAATTTCAAGGGACACTTAGTATTAAGTCATCAACAAAGGTCGTGGGCATTGGCATGTTCCAACAGCCTGCATCTATCCAGAACTATTCGAGCGCCTTCGCGCTGGCTGGCTCGTCTGATGCTACTAGCAAGCTGTTTGGGCCGTGGTTTGACCGTGTTTGCACCAGCACCTGCGACCCGAATCAGCTTGATCAATGGATAAACACTAGTTTTGCAATAATGAATGTGGATACTGTTTCAACCACGCTTAATAGTATTGATTTCTACGATGCCACCGGTACCAAGATACAATCTTATACAGTAGATGGGAATGGCAACCCTCTGAATATCGGCCCAGGAGCAGCTATAGCTTGGAACTCACGTGTTGGTGGGAACTTCTCAACCAGTCAGATAGCCGGGCTTACCAATTCGTTCAACGGTACCTTTGTAGTCAATGGCGCGCCCGGCGCCAAACTCAAGGCACTCGTTACTTTAGTGAAAGGCATGGACTCTGCCGACATGTATAATGCATTGAATCGGTAACAAGATCATTGCCGTAACAAACGATCGAAAAGGTGAGCCGATGGCTCACCTTTTTTTATATGCAGATTCACACCGTTATCGTCTATGGCAGCAGGCATGAAGTTTTGGTGAAATGCCTTGATTCACTGCTCGCGCAAAACATGGGCCAGGAAATCGGTATAACCGTTGTAAACAACACTTTATCTGCCCCTTCAGACGATTTGCTTAACAAGAGATATCAACGCTTTGCGTTCTATCGATGGATCAATAACCAGACTTCACTTGGATATTCGGCGAACAACAATCTGGCAATTCGGTCTACAAGTGAAAAAGCGCCATTTACTTTATTGCTGAATGACGATGTTATTCTGCGGGACCGCGCACTCGCGCAATTAGTCGACGCCATTAGATCACAAACAACAACAGGCGCCGTAGGGCCGACAATATTGAACCAGGACGGAACACTGCAATGGGGTAAAGTCCCATTCCCTGTGGGTGTTGGAGGATTGCTGCAAGCCCTTATTGGGAATAAACCGTATTTGAAACTATTCGGTGCACGGACATCCTATTTCTTAATTGGAGCTTGTTTGCTGCTGCGAACCGCTGCGCTCGATGAAGTGGGCTTTTTGGACGAAGGCTTCGATCCAGGTTATGCGGAAGACATGGACTTGTGCTGGCGTCTGATTCAGGCAGGGTGGCAAGTCCATTTTTGTCCCGAGGCACGTGTAGTACATCTGGGCGGCAGCAGCTTCGGGCAATATAGCGCTGCGCGTCACAAGCTTATTTTTCACAACCTGTTTCGATTTGCCAGGAAATGGCGACCTGGCTTCGAGGTAATCCTTCTCATGATTGCCTGGCTTATTGGTATTACGGCGAGACTGGTTATCAACAGTCTGGGACCTAAACGGAAATACACACCCATTTCATACTCAGAAGCACTACAGGCTATACTGCTGGAGTTTCGCTATAGATCGGATTGACTGCGAACCATTTATGTGTATTTGTGTGACTTAAGTGCATCTCTGTACACTTGGAGTGTTTTGTTCGCAACGTTATGCCAATCTCCTGTATATTCAGCCCAATCATGTCCATTTTGTCCCAGCTTCCCGGCAATTTCCCTATCGTTCACAGTCACAATTATTGCTTCCGCTAAAGCATGCCAATCACCGGTTTGAACAAGATAGCCTGTTTCCCCATTCACAACTTGCTCAACCAAGCCACCGCTTGCGAATGCCACAACCGGTTTACTGAAGGCATAAGCTGTGAGACACGCAGCGCTTTGATAGACTCGAAGATATGGCAGGACGATTGCATCTGCCGCCTGATGCAATACCTCTAGTTCATGATCTTCAACATAGCCCCATCGTATCTTGACTAAATGCCGAATGCCGAGATTGTCGATCAAGGATTCATAAAGCTCGACGTCCTGATGAAATGGTCGGCCGGCAATAATCAGGACTAACTTTGAAAGGCGGGCAGCAACCAGTGGAAGCGTTCTTAGCAGGTATTCCAAGCCCTTTTCTTTTTTCACCTGACCAGCGAACAACAGCACTCTGTAATCTGATTCGATTCCCAAAGCTTTACGTGCTGATAGTGAATCTGACTGGCTCTTTGCATAGTAGCCATTCATGTTCCCCAGTGGAATATGGTACATGGCCGTTGGGCTTGCTCCAACCACTTTACGCATCTGCTGCTGTGCATACTGTGAGTTCAGGATCAATGCATTACAGCGCTTGTAGAATCGGATAAGAATGTCGCTCATTCTGGGCGCGAATGGAATCACGTCATGGGGTGAGCACACATAAGGTATTCCGGATTGCTGCACAAGACGGGAAAACATAAAATCAAGAACCGGTAAGATGACGAATTGCTGATGGATGACAACTGGCATCTGTGATCTTATGTGACGCGCACCGCGTAATATTCGTGCCAATGCTACGCCGTACCGAATGCCGCGTTTGTATGATGCATCAGACCCAAATATCCCTGAGAATGCATGCCATACCTCTGCCCCCTCAACAGGCAACTTTGTTTTTTCATTGGTGACCCATGTTATGTTGCAGCCACTTTGAAGTAACGCGGATGCCAATCCGACATCCAGAGGTAGCATGCCCGCGTGTTGACCTAGGGGTTCGATGCAGAACACTTTCATGGACACCAATTGTAAACTTATGCCATTCCCATCCAGTATCTATGGACGCACGGTATCATAGTGCTCGAAATGATGTCGAAAAAAAAGCGGCTGTTTCGCCAACTTTCCGCTAAACTGCGCACTCGCTCCAGGCAGCGCCGGTTTGGTTATTTCTGGCGAAACGTCGGACAATATGCCAACACCGGTATCTGGCTGGATTTAGGGGGCGGAGAAGGCAGCCTGTTCCTGACGGAGATCAACACAATCAGGCCAGCAATATTGCTCGATATGAATCACGCCCAGATGAAAAATGCCCAGGCGAAGCATCTCAATATACTTGCTGTATTAGCCAATGGCGAACATCTGCCATTCAAAGATCTGAGCATCGCCTGTATATTCTGCAATTCCGTTATCGAACACGTGCAGCATCCTGCAGAACTCAGTGCAGAAATAGCTCGTGTGGGTCAGAGTTACTTTGTACAGACACCCAACGGATCGTTCCCTCTAGAAACCCACTCGTTCATACCGATTCCTTTTTACAGACTTATGCCTGAGCGCTTTCGCAGGATGTTGTGCAGGCTGATCGGCGCATCTTATGGCTATATCGAGAGTGTTTCCTATATATCAGAACAACAACTCAAGGCTATGTACCCTGACGCTACGCACCGGCAAGAGCGTTGGCTGGGCTTAGTCAAGGCTTTTTACGTGTTGAAGCAGTGGTCAATAGACAAGTCATGAACCTCGCTCTCATCGGCACTCGCGGCATCCCGGCCTCCTACTCAGGATTCGAAACCTGTGTGGAGAACCTCGGCGCGCGGCTGGCGCGGTGCGGGCATGCCGTCACGGTTTACAATCGCGCCCATCACATCCAGTATCGAGAGCCGCAGTACAAAGGTATGCGCCTGGTGCGCGTCCCCGGCCTCGCCACTAAGCACCTGGATACGATCACGCACACGACCCTCTCCATGTTGCACGTCCTGACGCAGCATTACGACGCGATGATCGTGTTCATCGCCGGCAATGCGCCGCTGTGCCTGATCCCGCGCACTTTCACTCGCACCCGTGTCATTCTGAATGTGGACGGGCTGGATTGGAAACGCCAGAAGTGGGGCGGCGCTGCGCGCAGCTACCTGCGCTGGTCGGAGCGAACGGCCTCACAATTCGCCCATGTGGTCGTGACCGATTCGCGCCGCGTCCAGGACTATTACCGCAACGAATACCACACTGAGACGGTATTCATCCCCTATGGGGCCGAGGTCACGCCACGCCCGCCCGGCGACGTGCTACGGCGTTTTGGATTGCAGGCGCAGCAGTACGTGCTGTTCGTCGGGCGGCTCGTGCCTGAGAACTGCGCGCACCAACTCGTCGAGGCCTGGCTGCGCATCCGCGCAACCATGGCTTCTGATGCAACGTTGAAATGCGTGATCGTCGGCGACGCGCCCTACGCAGCGGACTATATTCAATCGCTGAAAGCGCGCGCAGGGGGCGACCCTTCCATTGTATTTACCGGCTATCAGTTTGGCGATGCCTACGCGGAACTGGCCGGCAACGCGCTGATCTTTGTCGAAACCTCCGAGGTGGGCGGCACGCACCCGGCATTAGTCGAGGCGATGGCCTTCGGCAATTGCGTCGTCGTCAACGACACGGCGGAAAATCTCGAGACCATCGGCGATGCAGGTTTCAGTTACCAGGGAGCAGTCGGAGCTGGGGCACTGGCGGACCGGCTGGCGTCTTTGTTAGTTCAACCCGATGTCATTAACTTGTACGGCAGATTGGCTCGGGAGCGCGCCCATGCTCTTTACACTTGGGATAGCGTGACCGACCAGTACGAGCAACTGCTGCAAACAATCTCATAAACTCAATCTCTAATTATCTCAATACGCCCCTCTTCCGCTCAGCACCACCGGCACCGTACGCAACAGTATAACGATATCCAGCCACAGCGAGTAGTTGCGGATGTAGTACAGGTCGTCCTCTACGTTCTGATGCATCGGGCGGTCGCTGCGTCCGTGAATCTGCCACCAGCCGGTCATTCCCGGCGGAACTGCGAAGCGGCGGCGCTGCCACGGCTCGTAACATTCCACCAGCCAGGGCAGCTCCGGGCGCGGCCCCACCAGGCTCATCTCGCCGCGCAGCACGTTCAACAGCTGCGGCAGTTCGTCGATGCTGTACCGCCGCAGCACGCGTCCTACGCGCGTCACGCGCGGATCGTCCGGGCGTTTGTGCAACGGAGGGAGATTGGAGATTGGAGATTGGAGATTCTCCTGCTCCTCTTCACCCTTCTCATCTCCTGCCTCTTGCCTCTTGCCTCTGACTTCTGCCCTCTGGCCTCCCACATCCACCATCGTTCTGAATTTCAACATCTCAAACGGCAGGCCGTTTTCGCCGATGCGCTTCTGACGGATGATCGCCGGCCCGGGCGAGTCCAGCTTCACCGCGACGGCGACGATCGCCATGATCGGCAGCGCCACGACCAGCGCCGCGCCCGCGATAACAATATCCATCACGCGTTTAATCGCGCGCGCCGGGCCGTTCAATGGCGACTCGCGCAGGCGCAGCAGCGGCACGCCGTTGAGGTCGTCCACGCGGGTCAGAAACCACGCCAGGTCCAGCACATCGGGCACCAGGCTGACCTGCACCGGCAGTTGCTCCAGTTCCATGATGATGGACAGCATGCGGTCATAGGCCTCGTGTGGCAGCGCCAGCACGATCTCGGAAACCCGCTCGCTGCGGATGACTTCCGCCGCATGGCCCAGCGCGCCGAGTACGCGCGGCCCGTCGATGGTCTGCCCCTGCGCCGCGGCGTCATCGTCCAGGAACCCGACCAATTGCACGCCCAACGGGCGCTGCGCCGCCAGTTGCGCCGCCAGGCTACGCCCGGCCTGCCCGCTGCCGGCGATGAGGATGCGCCACGCGTCGTGATCGGCGGCACGGCTGCGCCAGATATCCCGGGCCGCACGCGCCAGCGTCAACAGCCACAAGTCGATCACGCCAAAATAAAAGAATTGCAATCGCGACACCTGGCGGAAGGTCAGATACAGGCCGCCAGCCAGAATCAGCAGCGCAGCCAGCACAGCGAGCGTCAACGTCCCCCACTCGGCGCGGAAATTCGTCCAGCGCCGCGTATACAGGCCGAACTGAGAGAACACCGCCAGCCAGATTGCGCCGGCTAACACATAGACGAATCCGTTCACCTGGGCGAAAGGTTCGTTCAGGTCCTTCCCGAACGGCAGGAGCAAACGCAACTCAGTCGCCAGAAACAGCGCGAGCAGCGTCAGCGCGATGTCGATCGCCACGCTCAGCAGCATCCGGTTCGTTCGCAGGGGAGACGTCGTTGTATTCATCGTTGTCCGCTCATGAACTGGCGCTGTTGTAATGCCGCACGGCGGCGCGCCACAGGACGATGCTGCCGAGCAGCAGGGCGGCGGCGAAAAGCCAGCCGTACAGCACGAACTGGGGCGTCAATTTCCCCAGCACGACCTCGGCGGGCACGGTAGTAATGAACGCGATAGGCACGACGAAGGTGATAAACCCGCGCACCGGCTCGGGAAAGGCGTCCGATGGATAGCGCCCCGCCTCGAGAAACCCGACGATGAACTCGTCGATGTTGCTGATATCCACCAGCCAGAACGACAGCGTGCCCAGGATCGTCATGGCCGAGTACAGCAGCACCACTCCCCCCGCGCACAGCACGATAAACAGCATGATCTGCCCGATGCCGGGCGCGGCGCGCAGTTGCGCCAGGGCATACACGATGATCGCCGCGCCCACCAGCAGGCTGGCGACTTTCTGGAAACGATAGCGCCGCAGTGTGGCATGCACCTGCGAGTCCACCGGCTTGACCAGCACAAAGTCCATCGTGCCGGTGCGGATGTGCTCAACGATGTCGTCGATATTGGGACGCACAGCCATATCGACGAAACCATAAGCCAGGAAATACAACCCGATCACAACCAGCGTCTCGTTGAATGACCACCCTCCGATTGTGGAGCGGTGGCTGTAGAACAGCACGGCGCCCCCCACCGACCACGTCGCGTCCATGAGCGACATGACAAGCAGTCCGGCAAAGTTCACGCGGTATTCCATCTCGATTTGCAGGCTGTTCCTGATAAACAGACTGAGTAGCTTCAGATAACGGGTCATGCTCCCACCGCGCTGAACGAACGCACCCCGGCGCGCCAGATCAACCGCGCGCCGAAGGCGATGGCGACGACCCACGCCGCGCACACCAGGATGCGCGCAACGGCGGCTTCCGGCGTCACGCGCCCGGTCATGATCTCCACAGGCAGCGCGACGCCGCCCTGGAACGGCAGCGCCTGCAGCCCGATCTGTAACGCCGCCGGGAACAGCGCCAGCGGCACGATATATCCGCCCAGGAAGGACTCGGCCAGCGTAAATGCGGCGCTCACGCCGTGCGCCTGGGTCATCCAGAAAGATAGCCCACCTAGGGCGTATTGTGCGGTGAACTCGAACGCCAGCCCCACCGCACACGCTGCCGCAAACAGCGCCAGGTTGAGCGGCGCGAGGTTGAGCCATATGCCGGGCGTGACGAGCATTCCGAAGATCACCGGCGCCGCGACGATGGGGATTATAACCAGCCGCGCCGTCAGGATGCGCGCCACGAAATAATGCACCGGATTGAGCGGCCGGAGCAGGTAAACCGACAGGTCGCCGTTGCGAACCAGCAACTCGATTTCCCGTACAATACCGCAACCGGTGATGCGCCGGACCAGGATGGCAACCAGGTAGTAGGCTGCGAAATCCACTGCCCCGTATCCCTGGATCGCGCCGCCCTGCGCCAGCCCGATCCAGATGGACATCATCACCAGCGGGAAGGCTGCGTTGACAAGCACGACCAGATAAGTCGCCCGATAAACCAGCGCGCGCTGCCAGTAGGCATGCAACAGCGCCGGATATATCCTTAAGGTTCGCAGCATATCGCGAGTATGATAGCCCATTCGCCCTCAATATCATCGCAGCCAGTTCAGGCGCTACGACCAGCCCAACCGCCGCGCAGCCAGTTTGGTGAGTTCCGCCACCAGCGCGGAAACCATCATCGCCGGCAGCAACAGCGCCCAGTGTTCCAGACCCAATGGAACCGTGTCGAAAACTTCGTTCAGGAACGGCACATAGGTCACGACCAACAGGCCGGCGATAGACGACAGCACCGCCCACTGCATCGCCCGGTTGGAAAACACGCCGATCTTCACCAGCGAGTAGCGCTCGGAGCGCGCCGTGTAAGCCAGCGGCAGTTCCGCGAAGGACAGCGTCAGAAACCCCATCGTCTGGGCCTGCTCCGGGTAGATGCTCAACGCAATCATATACACGCCCAGCACCATGATGGACAGCGCCGCCGTTTGCGTCAGCATCCCCAGCAGCATGCGCCGGTTGATGATCGGCTCGCCGGGCGGGCGCGGGCGTATGCGCATGATATCGGGGTCGCCCTTCTCCAGCCCCAGCGCCAGCGACGGCGCGCCATCGGTCGCCAGGTTCAACCACAACAACTGGATGGCCGTCAGCGGGCTTTTCAGGCCGAGCACGGTCGCGCTGAAGATGATCAATATCTCGGCCACGTTGCAACTGAGCAGGTAGAACACAAACTTGCGGATGTTGGAGTAGATGATGCGCCCCTGCTCGACGGCGCGCACGATGCTGGCGTAGTTATCGTCGGTCAGCACCATATCGGCGGTTTCCTTGCTCACATCCGTGCCGGTGATGCCCATCGCGACGCCGATATCGGCGCGTTTCAGCGCCGGCGCGTCGTTGACGCCGTCGCCCGTCATCGCTACCACGTTGCTATTGCTCCTGACCGCCGTGACGATGCGCACTTTGTGCTCGGGCGAGACGCGCGCAAACACGCTGACGTCCCGCACGCGCCGTGCCAGTTGTTCATCATCCATGGCCTGGATTTCCGGACCGCTGACTACCTGCGGCTCGTCGCCCGCCAGGTTGATCTGCCGCGCGATGGCGCGCGCGGTTACGGCGTGATCGCCGGTGATCATGATGGTGCGAATGCCGGCGCGGCGCGCCGTATCGATGGCCGCGCCGACTTCCGGCCTGGGCGGGTCGATCATGCCGAACAGCCCCAACAGCGTCAGATCGCGCTCAACCGCTGCGCCGTCGATTTCCCCCTGACCACGCACCTGTTCCGCGGGCAGGCTGCGCGTCGCTACGGCCAGGACGCGCAGCGCGTCGGAAGCCATCGCCGTATTCACCGCCAGGATGCGCGCGCGGTCCTCGTCGCGCAGCAGCAGCACGTCTCCGCCCTCGCCGAGATAGTAGGTGCAGCGCAACAGCACGATATCCGGCGCGCCCTTGGTGAACGCGACCAGCCGATTTTCCCGCCCCTTGCCTCCTGCTTCCAGCGTCTGACCTCTCTCTTCTTCCGTCTTCCTTCTGACTTCTGTCTTCTGACTTCCGTCTCCCGCCTCTTGCTTCCTGCCTCCAGCTTCTAGCTTCCTGCCTCCTGCCTCTTGCTTCTGACCTCTGACCTCTGACTTCTGACTTCCGTCTCCCGCCTCTTCCTTCTCCCCTTCTCCTCCGCTCCCCTGCTCCTCCGCTCCCTTCGCCTCATGCAGCGTGGTCATCATCTTGCGCTCGGCATCGAACGGCGCTTCGGCCACACGCGGATATTGCTCCTCGGTCGCTGTCCGCCACAGGCCGGCCTTGGCTGCCGCCACGACCAGCGCCCCTTCGGTGGGGTCTCCTACCATGCGATAGGTTTTCCGCTCGGCTTCTTCGCCGCTTTCCTCCAGCAGCGCGTCGCTCGCCAGCAGCCCGCCCCGCAGGAGTTGGAGAAGAGGAGAAGGGAGATTGGAGATTGGAGATTGGGGATTGGGGATTGGAGATTGGATATCTGCACTCTGTAATTTCTGATCTCTGCTTTCTGACATCTGACTTCTAATCTCTAATCCCGGTCCATTAATCTCTAATCTCCAATCTCCAATCTCTGGCTTCTGATCTCCAATCTCTGTGAATATCCCTTGCGGCTCGTAACCTTCTCCGCTCACGCCGTACGTGCGGCCGCCGGCATAGACGCGCACCACGTTCATGGCGTTCTGCGTCAGCGTGCCGGTTTTGTCGGTGCAGATCACCGTCGCGCTGCCCAGCGTCTCCACCGCCGACAGCCGCCGGATCAACACATTGCATTTGACCATCTCGCGCATGCCCAGCGCCAGGTTGATCGTGACGACCGCGGCCAGCCCCTCCGGCACCGCCGCCACCGCCAGGCTTACCGCCAGGATGAAGAATTCTGTGATGTTCTGCGAGTACCTTACAACATACGCCGGCAACCCCTGCCCAACCAGAATCGACAAATCCGTGTTGCGCAACACCTCCGCCACGAATACCATCCCGCACAGGACGAGCGCGACGATGCTGAGCGTCTTGCCGAGCTGGTTCAGGCGTTTCTGCAGCGGGGTGCTTTCCTCTTCGATCTCGCCCAACATGGTCGCGATCAGGCCGATCTCGGTATGCGAGCCGGTGCTGACCACGACGCCCTTGGCGCGCCCGTAGGTGATGAGCGTGCTGCTGAAGGCACTGTTGACGCGGTCGCCGATCGATGCGCCGGCTTCGATCAACGCTTCGGCGCGTTTGCTGACCGCCTCGCTCTCGCCGGTCAGTGTGGACTCGTTGATCTTGAGGTTAAACGAGTCGATCAGGCGGATATCCGCCGGCACATAGTTGCCTGCCTCCAGGAACACGATGTCGCCCGGCGCCAGTTCGCGCGCCGGGATGCGCGCCCGCGCGCCGTCGCGCAACACCTGAGCGTCCGGCGCCGCCATCTTCTTCAACGCCGCCAGGGCGGCATCGGCGCGCTGTTCCTGGATCAACCCGATGACGGCATTCAGGATGACGATGGTGATAATCGCCAATCCCTCGACCGTATCGCCGAGTGCGATGGAGACAGCCGAGGCGACGATCAACAGGATGACGACGAAATCCTTAAACTGCGCGAGGAACAGCCTCCACAGCGGCGCCTTCTTCCCGGCGGGCAGTTCATTCAGACCGTAATCGGCCAGGCGTTTCCGCGCCTCCGCCGTGGTCAGGCCGTGGTCGCGCTGCGCTTCCAGCCGGCGCATCACCTCATATACCGTGTGGCTGTAAAAGGCTGTGTCATCGGGTTGGTTTGCCGAGTCTATATTGTTCATGAGATATCGTGTGATAACAAATGTGTGATTGCGGTCACCGGTTTACTTCCAGTTGACCCAATGGTATGACGTCGCCTGGCAGGCGCGCGTCCTGCGGCGATACCCTGAATGCCGGCACGCCCTGCTGATTGTCCGAGCGGTAAGCGCCCAGCACGGCGGTGTACTTTCCCGCCGGAAGGTCCACTGGCAGGGGCACGGCGGACTCGTTGATTACCACTTCGCCGCGATGCCAGACATGTGTTGGATACGCGCCCCCATGCGGCTGCGCATCCAGTTGAGCGACCAGCCTGCCATCCGCCGAGACAACGTGCACGAAGAAGGTGAGATCATCGATGGCGTGTGCCTCCATGCGCCACGTGGTGGTGAAAACCGCCGTCTGACCGGCTTTCACCTCCGGGTCGAACGCGGCGTTCAGCAGCGCCAGTTCGCGCCCCTCGCCCAGCGAGGCCTGCGGCTGGGCGTGCAGCCAGGGCGACACGGCGGCATAATCGAGCGCGATGGGGATCACGCCCACCTTGGAGTCGCACTCCCCGCTGCCGCAGCGCGCCGCCAGCGCCTGGCCGGTCAGCGGGTCGAACCAGCTCACCTTGAATGTCGCCAGCAGCGGCGCATCGACCGTCGGCCAGATCGTCATATAGCGCGTCTGCTCATAAATCTGCCCGGGCTGCCACGTGCTCAGCGGGGCTTCATCGGCTGCGCCTTCGTTGTACAGTTCGAGCGAGCGGCCATCCAGCGCGAAGGCGTCCAGCCGCAGGCGATATTCCTCGGTCAGCGGACGCAGCGGCTTGAAAAACAGGCTGATCATCATGATGCCGGTGCGGTAGGTGCGCGGTTTGGGGAGATAGTAACCCACCAGTTCGAGCGCATCGCCATAGGTGATCGAGGCAGCGCTGGCGGGCTGCAGGAGTGAACTGGGGCTGGATACCCACACAGGCGCGCGCGCGGCGCCGGGGATCAGCCACGCCGCAACGCCGACCGCCAGTATGGCAGCCAGCCCGCCCCCCAGCGCCAGCCCGGCATCGCGGCGCGCCTGCGGCGGATCAGGATTGCGCGCCAGGATCAGACCGATCGTGGCCGTCACGATGACGGCCGCGTTGACCCACGTGAAAGTGCGCACGTCGGGCAGCACCTGGTTCCACCACAGCAGCGCCTGCAATACCGTGCCATAGGCCGACAGCGAGATGAACTGGTAGGCGATCGGCAGCCAGAACAACCTGCGCCAGCGCAGCGCCGCCAGCACGGACAGCACGTCCGCCACGAAAAAGTAACGCTCGTGCATCAGCGGCAGGACGAACGGCATCAGCATCGCGCTGACCATCGCGCAAGCCAGCACGTCGTCGGCGTCGGGCTGTTTGCGGCGCAGCGCGAAGGCAATCGCCACCATCAACCCGGCGATGACCGCGATGATCAGGCCGGCCTGCAGGCCGCGCTGGTAGAAGTCCAGCGGCGCGAAGAGATAAAAGTTCGGCGCGCCCAGCGACAACTGGTGAAACTCGCCCGCCTGCACGAAGTACGCTCCCAGCGCCTCCAGCGGCGGGCGGCCGATCAGGATGGCCGGCAGCATCGCCAGGACATACACCGCCGGCGCGATCAGCAGGCGCGCGATGCGCAGGTTGCGCCGCAGCAGCAGGAACAACACCACCGGCGCGATGAAGAAGGCCTGCGCCTTCAGCGCCAGCGCGACACCGAACAGCGCCATGCCCAGGGCCGGCTTGCGTGCGGCCAGGAAGTACACGCACCACAACACCGCCGCAGTGTAGATGGCGTCGGCCTGCCCCCACACGGAACTGTTGATCACCACGGTGGGCAACAGCAGCACCAGCGCAAACGCCAGCGCCGGTTTGAGGCTGTCGCGGGCATAGATCCGCGCGATCTTGTAGGCCGCCAGCGCCATCAGGAAATCCGCCGTCACCGACGGGAGTTTGATGGCCGCCACCTTGGTGATCACTGGCAGGACGTACTCGCGCAGGTAAGCGGCCGCAGTCAGCAGGTAGAGATAGGCGGGCGTGTAATCGGCGAAACGGTCCGCCAGCGCGTAGACGCCCCCATTCAACACGATGTAGTCGTACCACTGCCCCAGGTGCCCGATGATGTCGTGGCTGAGCATGTTCAGGAAGGGCAGACGCACCGCGATGCCGACCAGCACTCCGGCGATAAGAAGTGCGGCGTTGGCGCTGCGGTGAAGGCGGATCGTGCTGTTCATGTATGTTCGATTGTAGCTTTTCGCGCAAATGGGATAAAAAAAGAGAGCGAGGTTTCCCTCGCTCTCTACGTCAAGAAGTCTGACTTCTGCGAGAAGTCAGACTTCTCAGTCACTGCTTCGTCAGCTTGCCTTTGTCGGCGGCGTCGGCCATGGCGCGCGAAGCCTCGGCTTCTTTCGCCATTTCCGCCACTGTCTTCGTGTGCAGGCGCACGGCGCCCTGCGTCTCGATCAGCCGGACGCGCGTGCCATTCTTCACGGCGTCACTCAGGCGCTTCTTCGCCGCCGGAATCTCCGCCGCGTACTGCGGCAGCCACTTTGCCTGCGCCACCAGCATCTCATCGGTCATCTGCCACACTTCCTCGGTGTTGCATACCGCGCCGACCAGCGGATCGTGCAGCATGGCCTGCTTGAGCAGGGTCACATCGCCGTGAACGGCGGCTTCCATGCCCATCTGCTGCACCCGCGCGCTGGCCGAACAGGTTGCCGCGCAGGCCATCGGCAGGTCGCCCACCACCGGCATGTTGATGCCGGTGCGATCCACGTAACCGGGAATCTCAACCACGCAGCCGTCGGGCAGATTGGTGATGTGGCCCTGGTTGACCACGTTGAAATGGCCGCGATAGGTTCGCCCGGTCTCCAGCGCCTCGATGATGTACGAGCCGTGTTCCTCGCTGCGCTTGTCCGCCTGCTTGTCCCACGCCTTTTCCTTCATCCAGTTGGGGAAGTCGGTCTCGAACCAGTTGCGCCCCTCGGTGCACACGCGCAGGTAACCGCCGGTCTCGCCGTTGATCCAGCTCGAGGTGTCGATCCACTTCTCGATCTCGTTGGTGCGCTTGCGATACCACGGCACGTATTCGCTCAGGTGCCCGTTCGACTCGGTGCTGTAGTAGCCGAAGCGCTTGAGCACGTCGATGCGCACTTTCTCGGTCCGGTGGTATTCCGGATGCGCATCGAACAACTCGGCCAGCCGCGGCAGCATGTTCATGCCGCGCCACTGCACCTTGATGAACCACGTCTGGTGATTCAACCCGGCGGCGATGACGTCCACCTCGCGGCGGTGCAGTTCCTCGTCGGGCTTGAGCAGCCCTTCCTGCTTCGCCCACCGTTCGATCACTTGCGTGATCTGCCAGTGCGCGCCCTGCACGCCGTGGCACAGGCCGATGGTCTTCACGCCGCCGTATTTGCGGCAGGCCCACGTGTTCATGGCCATGGGGTTGGAGTAGTTCAGGAACAGCGCGTCCGGCTTGGCGACCTCGCGGATATCCTTGCAGAAGCCCAGCAGCGCGTGGATGGTGCGCTGGGCGTACATGATGCCGCCGGCGCAGATGGTATCGCCGACGCACTGATCAACCCCGTACTTGAGCGGGATGTCGATATCGGCCTGGAAGGCCTCCAGCCCGCCCACGCGCACCATGCTGATGACGTAATCGGCATCGGCGATGGAAGCGCGCCGGTCGGTGCTGGCGACGATTTTAGCGCCCAGGCCGTTGGCCTCGATGTCGCGCCGGCACAACTGCGCGACCATATCGAGGTTGCGCTCGGAAATATCGGCGAACGCAAACGTGGTATCGGCAAACTCCGGCACGAACAGCAGGTCTCGCATCAGGCGGCGCGTGAAGCCGATGGAGCCGGCTCCGATCATGGCAATCTTTATAGGCATGAAAATTACACCTCGGGTATCTGTGCAGATTATAGTGACGGGGCGTTATTGCGACAGGACGATTGTTTCGCCTGGTTGGATTATTCTCACGCCTGATAGAGTTATTCTTTGGACTGCAACTTCTCGCTCAGTTTATCCACCGCCGCCTTCAACTCGGCTTCGCGATAGCTGACGGTGATGTCGCCGCGGGTGCGTTCCAGCACGCCGCGCACCATGTCGGTGTTGCGGCGCAGCCCGCCAGTGATGGCGTCAGGAAAGTCCATCGTCACCAGCACGTCGTAAATGTCGTCCATCGCCGCCAGCAGGGTTTCGCTCTCCTGGCTGTGCCCACTGCGGATTTTATCGAGTGCGCGCCGGCGCAACTCCCCGGCTGCCTCCGCCAGCCCATTCAGATAGGCGGCATACTCCGCGTTGATCTCCTCCGGCGCGGGGAACGGTTTGCCCTGCGCGATCGCCAGTGTGATCCTGGCCTCGCACAGTTCCTTCATGGCGTCCTGGGTATAACCGGTGAAGTACAGCTCCGGGTAGGGCTGCACAGATACCCGAGGTGTAAT
>JAMCQN010000081.1:1525-8203 GCA_023382055.1 Chloroflexota bacterium | reverse complement strand
GCCCGAGCACGATTTTTTAACGTACGGGCTGACCTATGTGTCAGCCCTCTGACCTGCGCACAGGGCGCGCACACAGGCGCGCCCGTACGTGATTGACAAGCAGACAGATCTTCAACCTATGCGTCAGCCCGAAGAGAAACCTCACAGGTCTGCGGCGGTGAGTACACCGCTTAGACCTGTGAGGTTTACAACATACCGCTCGCGCTCCTACACACGTGATTAACCTGTGTATCAGCCCATGCTGCCGATTCTTACACATATCCGCGGAGATGACAATCGCGCCGTCTATCCCTTCAATGCGCCGACGGTCAAACCCGCCTCGATGCGGTCGTGGAAGATGATGTACACCAGCAGCGTGGGGATGGTCACCAGCGTCACGGCGGCGAACAGGCCGCTCCAGTCGCTCTGGTAGAACTGCTGGCCATACAGGTAATACAATCCCTGCGACAGCACGTAGCGCGACTGCGACTCGTCCAGCCCGGCGTTGCTGATCAACACATTGGGCAGAATGAACTGGTTCCACTGCCCCAGGAAGTTGAAAATGCCCACCGATACCAGCGCCGGCGCGGCCAGCGGCAGCATGACGTTGAAGAAAATGCGATAATGGCTGGCGCCATCCATCATGGCCGCCTCGGCCATCTCGGTCGGCAGCGTCTTGAAAAAGCCGGTCAGGAAGAACACGGTAAACGGCAGCGAAAACGCCACGTACACCAGCACCAACCCTTGCACGGTGTTCAGCAGTCCGCTGAACTGCATGACAAAATACAACGGCACCAATGCCAGGAAGATGGGGAACATCATGCCGGTCAGGAACAGGTAAAACACGATCTGCTTTCCGCGAAACTCGAAGCGCGCCAGCACATAAGCCGCCATCGACGACAGCAGCAGCGTCAGCGTGATGGCCGGGATGATCACGATGATGGTGTTGAGGAAGAAGATGCCCAGTTTGGCCTTGGTCCACGCGCGCGCGAAGTTGTCCCATTGCAGCGCGCCCGGCAGCCCCCACGGGCTGAAGAATATCTCCTGGTCGGTCTTGAATGAACTGATCGTAGCCCATAGCATTGGGAAGATCACCATGAAAGCCCAGAAGGCCAGAACGAGGTAAATCAGCCCCTTGCCGATCGTGAAATTCGTGCGTTCTTTCGTACTGTGTTGAGTCCAACTTGGCGCAGCCATCGCATTCTCCTCCGCTTAGAATTCAACCGTTTCCCGCCGTGTGAAACGCAGGCTCAAGATAGACAGGACGAGGATGATCAGCATGAGCACCACCGCCATGGCTGTTGCGTAACCCCATTCGCCGTTGGTGAACGCGGCTTCGACCATGTAACGCGGCACCACATCGGCGGCGCGGCTGGGGCCGCCGGAACCGTTGGTCATGATCATCACGATAGCGTACATATCCATCGCTCCCAGCGCCAGGAAGATGATGGCAGTGCGGATGGCCTCCCACAACATCGGGACGGTGATCTGCGTGAACATGACGAACGAATTGGCGCCGTCAAGCCGGGCGGCCTCGTAGAAGTGCGGCGGGATGCTCTCCATGCCGGTGATGAACAGCACCATGTAAAACCCGACGGCCTGCCACACCGTGACAGCCAGGATGGCGCCAAACACGGTGGATGTGTCGCCCAGCCAGGGGAAACTCTGCATCGACGCAATGCCGAATATTCCCAGAAAACCGTTCAGCATTCCAATGGTGGGGTGGTAAACAAAACTCCACAATACGCCGACGATGATGGCCGACATGACCTGCGGAAAAAAAAACGCGATGCGGAAGAAACCGGCGCCGCGTATCCCCTGTGTGAAGAGGAAGGCAAAGAACAGCGCGATGATGATAATGACGGGCGGCAAAACGACCAGCGCAATGCCGTTGTGGCTGAGGGCATTCCAGAAGTTCGGGTCGTTGAATAGCTTGACGAAGTTATTAATTCCGTTGAACGGGAGATTCATGGTTAAGCCGCGCCACTTGGTAAACGAGACCGCCATCGAAGTGACGTAAGGGACCGCGACAAAGACAACGTAGATCACGACCGGAAAGAACAGGAATGTGAAGATGAACGTTTTTTGTCCGTATTTCACGAGCGACCTCTCAGGGAAAATACAGGCTCCAACTAACACAAGGGCAAAGCACTGGCTGCGGCATGCCACAGTGCTTTGCCCTCATCAGTTATTAACTGAGCTTCACGATACTAACCGCTAATCACGTGCTTCTGCTTCGGCGTGTCTGGGTCGGCCGCGACACCATCCGCCACTTTCTGCATAGTCGTCAGGAAATCAGCGGGCTTGAGTTTGCCGGTGAGGAGTTCGCCGGTGTGCAACTCCAGTTCTGTTTCAATCTTCGAGTAGTAATTGCCCACTTCCACGTCGATGATGGCTGTCCCGGCGTTGGATACAACCGCCAGAGCCGACTTCATGCCATCGCTGATCTTGGCGCCTTCGGTCGCGCCGACGACGGGCATCATCGAGCTGACGTTCTCGGCGAACCACTTGGCCGATGACTTCGACAGGATGCAGCGCAGGTACTCCAGGCCGCCCTTGGTATTCTTGGCCTTGGCCGGCACGACGAACGGTTCGCCGCCGTTGGCGAAGATACCCTTCTGATCGCCCTTGCCGTCCTTGTAGCCGGGGATGCCGTTCATGACCATGTTGAAGTCCTTGGGCGTGACGGTCTTCATCTCGTTCTCCAGCCACGTGCCGCACGGCAGGAACACGGCCTTGTTCTTCAGCCATTCTGCCTGCGACTCAGTGTGGGTGAGACCGGCGGTGCCGGGCATGATGTAGCCCTTGTCATACAATGCGTACAGCGACTCGGTAGCGCGCAGGGCGGCCGGGTCATTCCACGCATTCGGCTCCAGGTTGTCGATCTTCAAGACCACGTCGTTGCCGCCGGCCTTGTAGAGCAACTGTTCCCACACAATACCGCTCATGTAGTAGGGGTACTTGCCCTGATACGTCCACGGCGCGTACTTGCCGTCCTTCTTGATCTGCTCGCAGAAGGCCAGCATGTCGTCCCATGTCTCGGGGTATTTCCAGCCGTTCTTGTCGGCCAGCGTCTTCGACCACCAGATGCCCGAAACCGTGTAGGCGACGTTTACGCCGTATTGCTTGCCGTTGAACACCACGCCGGCGACCTGCGAGCCGGGGAACAGGGTGTCCTTGAATTTCTTGCCCGGTGTGTCGAGCGCAGGCGCCTCGAACAAATCGGTCAATTCCAGCAACTGGTTCTGGTTGACCAGGTCGACTGTTTTGAAATTGCCGGCGCCGGAGTTGTCAATCACGTCGGGCGGGTTGCCGCCGACGAAGCGCGGCTGCAATGTCTCCTGGACTTTCTGCAGCGGCGTGACATTGACTTTCAGACCGGGGTGAATCATCTCCTCGATCTTAGCGGCGTAGCGGATGTAATCATCGCCGAAACCGCCCGAGAAGAACTGGCCGTCCACAGGGACGCTCACATCCAGTTTGAAGGGATCCATTGCTTCAGGGGCAACGGGGAATGGCAAATCCAGTTTCGCGGCTGCGGGAGCGGAAGTTGCGGCGGGGGCTGCCGTTGCTGCTGGCGCTGCAGTCGGCGCTACCGTTGCCGGCGCGCCGCAGGCTGCCAGAGCCGCTGCGCCACCAATTAGAACTGAACCCTTGATGAAAGTCCTGCGTGAGATCCGTTTCTTATCCAACATGACATCTCTCCTTTATTTTGCATGACGACGAAATAGACAAAAACAATTTCTTGGAGATAGATCCAGGTGTGTGTCACCTCGTGGTACAGTTAATCACCTCCTCCTCAAAGAGTGGTCTCGATGAAGACCGGCTTGTTTCTGGCGCGCTTTATGCGGGATGAAACTAAGCACTAGTGAAGATTCTAATCCAGTTTTATGAAATGACTAAACGAATACTTCTACTATGCCAGTTCCGGGTACATTAATTCAACTGCATTATGCGGCTTGTGATGAACACCTTTTACTGCGGCGCCGGCCGCGCCGATATAACGCTGCCGCCCGGCACACCGATGGGCGGGTTTGCCAACCGCCTGTCGGCCTGCCAGGGCGCGCTTGATCCGCTCTCCGCGCGAGCGCTGCTGCTGGCTGATGCGCACAGCGCCATCTTGATCGTTACACTCGATGCGCTGGCGATCAACGCCGAGCGCGCTGCGCGCCTGTACGAGGCTGCCGCGGCTTCCGCGGCGCATGCACTCGCTGGTGCGCCGTCCCTGCCGGGCCTGACGCCCGCCGCCGTGCGCGTAGCTTGTTCGCACACGCATAGCGGGGCCGACCTTTCCGGCATGTTCGGCGAGGCCGCGCTGATCGAGGCTTACTTCGAGCGCGTCGTCGCAGCCGTGCGGAAGGCAGCGCAACATGCCGCCGCCGTACTCGCGCCCGCGATGGTTGCCGTGGGAGAAAGGCGTTTCCCCATCGGCAGGAATCGCCGCATGCGCCCAGGCCACGCCCGTGTGACCGATCTGGAGCGCACCCAGGGCAGCGAGATCGACCACACCCTCACCGTCCTGCAATTCACGCACGCACAGACGGCCGCGCCGCTGGCGACCCTGTTCCATACGGCCTGCCACCCGGTATGTCTGGGACCGGAGAACACGCTGGCATCGGGCGACTTCGCCGGCATCGCGGCGCAGATGATCGAGGCGTGCAGCGGCCAGCCCGCGTTGTTTCTCAACGGCGCGTGTGGCAACGTCACACCGCTCATCGGTCGCGGATCGACTTACGAAGCCACGCGTGCTCTGGCGCAGTCGCTTGCCGATGCCGTGTTGGACGTTGACCTGCGCGAACTTGTGGATGCCGGCCTGAGCGTCGCGCCCGCAACGCTGGCACGGCTCCCGCTGTCCTGTCGCTTCACGACCCTGGCAGAAATCAATGCCGCAGCCGCACAATTGCTGGAGCAAGACACGGGCTTCAACGGCTGGGCGGGCGCCGTCGCTGCGTGGCGGTTGCGCCTGCACGAGTTACTGGCGTCCGGCAGGCTGCCGTCGACGGTCAGCGTTCCACTCAGCCTGACCCGCATCGGAGGGCTGTCGCACGTATTTATCGGCGCGGAGGTGTTCAATGAGTATCAACTCTGGCAGCCAGCGGGCGTGCGGCTGGTCAGTTACACGGATGGCGAGGGCTGCTACATACCCACCGCTGCGGCGCTGGCCGGCGGCGGTTACGAGGTGACCACCTCGCCGGTGTATTACGGTCTGCCCTGCGCGCCTGGTCCTGAGGCTGAACCCACTCTTTTGGATGCTATTCGCCTGTGCGCGCTCAGCAGGTGACCTGGATGTTTTTAGATCCAGATCTACTCGGTCGGAAGCGGTACGATTCGGATACGCCGATCCTCTGTCACTGCAAGATGCCCCGCCCAGTCCGAGCGACTTTCCAGCACAGCGATAGCCACATTGGCGACATGCGCAGGTGAAGAGGCCGATATACGGAATAGAACGATGCCACACGCTGCCGGAAGACGCGACCTGAAGGCAAGCTCGCCAAAATCCTTATCAAACGTAATTACAATACGTTGTTGCTCCTGGGCGAGTTGAAGGACGCTGGTATCAGCGCTGCCTGGAGCGTCGGTACGCACCCACACGACATCATGACCCCTTCCGCGTAATGCTGCCACCGCGTCGCCGGGGAAGTTCTCATCTGCCAGTATGCGCATGTCAGGACGCCAGGGGATAGACGCGTTCCGACTTCAACAGATTGCTGGCATAGGCCAGGCAGGCCTGCATATCCTCTACGGTCAGGCCGGGATAATTGCGCAATACGTCTTCCTTCGTCCAGCCCTGCGCCAACAATTCGATTACGAACTCCACCGCCAGGCGCGTGCCTTTGATGACCGGCTTACCTACCAAGACATTCGGATCGATTACGATACGTGATTGCCAATCCATCAACCACCTCCGAAATTGAGTGTAACAGAATCGCCCCTACCAACTCAATTCGAACGCGATAGCCTGGCGAGGCGGGAAGGTAATCGCACGCTGGAATCGCCGGCCAACGCTCTCGCTCGCAGAAGATATCCCAAACTCACCATGCTCGATTAAGCGCAGCCTGTCGGAGGTCACGCCGTACCTGCGCCCGTCGAACCCCAGCGTGGCCGTCACCGGCGCGTCGCTCACGTTGACAAACAGCAGCGCCAGCTTCTGCTCGCCGCGCAGCGCCCACGCCCCGGTGAGCACCGCGTCGGTCGTTACCCAGCACTCGCCATACCACTGCCAGTCCGCCTGCACCGTCGGCATATCGCCCCTCAACTTCGGCGGGCGCATCATCTCGCCCACGTAGAAGTAACGCCGCAGCCGCCAGCGCAGCCGGATCACCTGTCGCAGGTACCTGCCAACGCCCGGCTGTTCGATGACGACCGGGTTGAACCAACCCAGTTGCTCGCCGAATACGAATTGCTGCCCGGCTTTCATGCGCTGCGCCAGCACGTCGCCGCCGTATGCGCGCCCGAAAGTCTGGATCGTCCCGCCGTAGACAGCCGGGAAGGCCGGCGCCATATTGTCGTGCTGCCAGTGCCACGTCAGGTACGCGTCGAACTGGCGCAGGAAGGCTTCGGCGTTGCACTCAGTCGTCAGCATGCGCCCGGCCGGCAGCGCCTGACGGATGCGGTCGATCATGTCCCAGTAGCCTTCGTTCCACCAGTGCCCGCCCCCCAGCGGATGCCCGTGCGACTCGTCGCAACCCAGCACCGCTT
>JAMCQN010000081.1:0-1515 GCA_023382055.1 Chloroflexota bacterium | reverse complement strand
CGGCCACCTGGTCGATGTACACGCTGTCCGCGCCGATCTCGTTGATCAGGCGCAGGGTGATCTCGCGCACGCGCTCCTGCCACAACTCGGTCGTCGGGCACATCACCGCCAGTTCGACCGGGCTGCCGTCCGCCTCGCGGCTGCCGTAGCGTTCGACGATGGGCTTGCCGTGCTCATCCTTGCTCGCCGCGGGCAGCGCAACGCGCGTGAATTCGAAGTCCTCCGTGCCGCGGTCGCGCGTGTCCCACAGCCGCCCGTTGATATACGGCATGCTGTAGACGCCGGCGTCGTGCAATTCGCGCACCGCGTTGGCGAAACCCGCTTTGGCCGGGAAGTAATGCGGATAGTCATTGTCGAAGGGGATCTCATGCCAGGCATACCAGTGCACCGCCACCGGCAAGTCGACCAGCTTGCGGAAGGCGATGATCGGCGCGACGCTCTCCTCTGGCGCCAGGCCGGTGTTCGTGCCCGGTTCGAATCCAGCTTGCACCCATGCGCCGAGTTCGCGCGTCCACAGCGGCGTATCCTCGCGGCCTTCCGTGCCCAGGCGCGGCCACCAGCGCGCGCTCTCCTTCGCCCAGGCTTTGTAGATCATCGCCGCGTCGAACCAGTCGCCGCGCAGCAGTTGCCAGACCACCTCGCCGCTGAAGCGGAAACCGTTGCCGGGGCGCAGCATTTCGGGCGCGGGCGTGTCGAACAGCAGCGTTACCGCATGCGCCGTCGCGTCGCCCAGCACGCGCAGGTCTTTGCTGCTGCTGAAGGGGTCGTGAGCCGCCAGGTACAGGCCGGTCGGCGCATCCGCGTCCGCGTAGGCGGCCATGAATTGCATGGTGCACCATGCCTGACCGTAGGGTTGGTCGTAGCGCCAATCCTCGTCCCACGCGCCGCGCTTCAACTCGCCCGGTCCGCTGGGAAAGAACACCACCGCTTTCTCGTCAAACTTGCGCAGCGCAACCTGCGGAAAAATGACGCGCCGGATGCTGCACGGCGCACCGCTGTTGCTGGCGCTCAACTTCCAGGCCAGCGCGTGATGCGGCGCATCCGCCGCCGCGCGCAGGCGCACGCGCAGCCGGCCGATGCGCTCATCCAGCGGATCGCGCCATTCCAGCACGAACCCGCCGCGTATTTTCTGCAGGCCCGTCTGCCCCCAGCCACGCCCTGCTTCGACGGTCAGATCGTGCTCGCCGTCGAACAAATGAATCGTGAAGAGCGGTGCGGGTGCAGGCGCCAGCAATTCCCGCTGCAGCCGCAGGTCATACAGGCTGCGCAATGCGATGCCGGCGTGCGCCTGCTCGAATGCCACCGCCAGGTCGCCCGCTGTGAAACGCGACCAGCCGGCCGGCAACTCGCCGTTTCCAGCCAGCGTGTTCAACCAGAGCTCGATGCGCTCAGCTTGGGTCGATTTTGAGCGTGGTTTTGACATAGCTCCCACAGCAACCCTTGCGGAACAACCCTTGCGAAGGCCTTCGGCCTTCGCAAGGGTGAAATCAAGGGTTAAACAATCCTCGGAAACTC
>JAMCQN010000083.1 GCA_023382055.1 Chloroflexota bacterium | reverse complement strand
CAACAGACCCGCTACGCGACGTAGCGTTCCATCGAGCGGTCTCGGCGTTTGTCTCCAAACTCGATTCCCACCTTGTTCAAAAACGTCACCAACTCGGCCAGAGGTTCTTCTGGCGCATGTGCCATTCGTTTCCCTACGGTACCCATGCTGCCAGTTTAGTCCTGTGACAAAGTAGTACTAGTGAGTAACGACGGGTTATGAAACTCACGAAGGTTAAGTGGCATTGCATATTGCTGTTGCGGGAAAGGCTGTCTATATAAACTGTTTGGCAGCAGGAAGGGTCGAGCGGAATGGATGAAGACAACCCGGTCATCACACGACTGATCGAATGGGGGAAAAACTGGATGTTATCCGAGCCATTATCTTAAGCAGCTCGTCCATGGCGCTACAATGGAACGAACACACCGCCGCAGACCCAATGCCACAAGTTAATATGGACCAGAAATTGGAGGTTGTGTCATGAGTGAAGCTGTAATGGATAAGGCGCTGGTGCGCGTGGGCGCGCTGAGTGATTTGCAGAACCGCTGCTGTGTGGTGATCAACGCCAAAGGCAACGACGTGGCCGTGTTTTATAGCGGCGGTCACGTGTTTGCCGTGGATAACCGTTGCCCGCACATGGGGTTCCCCCTGCAACGCGGTTCGGTGAAGGACGGTATCCTGACCTGCCACTGGCATCACGCGCGCTTTGACCTTGCCAGCGGCGGCGCCTTCGACCTGTGGGCCGATGATGTGCGCTCGTTCCCCACGGTGATAAAGGACGGCGAGGTGTGGGTGGACGTCACCCCGCGCGCCGATGTGCGCGCTCATCAGCGCCGCCGCTTGCGCGACGGCCTGGAACGCAACATCCCGCTCGTCATCGCGAAGTCGGTGATTGCTCTGCTGGATAGCGGGGCAGATTCGGATGACGACGAGGCGGAACTTGCCGCTGCCTATGCCCTGGCCGAGGGCGAAGATGAGGATGAGGCGCTTGAGGACCTGTCGGATCTCGATACGCGCCGCCTGGCCGCCGTCGATCAGGCCGAGGGCGATGACCCGGTGCGCATGTACCTGCGCGAGATCAGCGCCACGCCCCTCCTGACAGCCGATCAGGAGTTGCGCACCTGCGCCACCTTCAGCGCCGAACAGTTGCTGCCCAGGCTGATGAAGATCGGCGACGAAGCGGGTATGAGCCTGTGGGGAGTGGCTTACGCCCACCTCACCGATGAGTGGCGGACGGTCGTCGAGGAATGCGCGCTGCGCAAAGCCACGCCGCCCCGCCTAGCCGAAAACCTGTCCGAGGCGCGCCGGATGCCTTTCTCCTACATGGATGTCTCGCCGGCTTATATGCAGCAGTACCTGCGCGAACTGGGTTGGGGCCAGGACCAGACGGTCGAGAAAATCAGCAAGCCGCTCTTCGAGGTCGTGCTCTCCGCCATCGTGCTGCCGCCGGCCTTTGTGGATCGCCTGGCCGAGCATCTCGCCAACATCGACGACGGCGCACTCGCCGTCGAGCTGCCGGAGTGGGATGAGGCGCTTGCATGGATGACGAGCAAAGATTTAAGCGACGACCACCTGGCCGACATACGTCGGCGCGCAGAAGAAACGCGCCAGTCGCTCATCCGCGCCAACCTGCGCCTGGTGGTCAGCATCGCCAAGCGTTACCTGGGACGCGGCATTTCTTTCCTGGATCTGATCCAGGAAGGCAATGTGGGGCTGCTGCGCGCGACCGAGAAGTTCTATTCGTGGCGCGGGTTCAAGTTCAGCACCTACGCGACCTGGTGGATACGCCAGGCCATCAGCCGCTCGATCGCCGACCACTCGCGCACCATCCGCATCCCCGTGCACCTGGTGGTCCCCGACAGCGCGATCGAGCCGTTCCGAATCGGCCTGGATTTCGGCGCCCATCAGCGCCAGGCCGGCTGGGGACAGGGCTTGACCATCCTGACCTGCATGATGAAGCTGCTGCCGCGCCTTGCGCCGGAAGACCGCTCCCGCGCGCTTTATCACGGGCTGTCGGCGGTGGCGCGCGACTGCGACGGGATGCCGACGCGCTTTTCGGTGCATCCGCTGCCCGGCGCCGCGTCCGACCTGCCGACCTTGAAGCGCTGGCTGCGCCAGTTCGTGGAGGTGCGCGACTCGGAAGGCGCGGAACGCTGCATCGTATCGGCGGTGCGCGCAGGGGCCGATCACCGCCGGTTGGCTGACATGCTTTTCGCGGCGGTCACCGATCACCGCTACATCCAGATCGGCCATCCGCTGGACTTTACCAACAAGGCGCTGCAGGCGCTCGACATCGCCGGTTGGCAGCTGGAGCGCGCCGAGACGGTGCTATCGAGCCTGGCCGCGGGCTACGCCGGCGCCAGCCGCATGGAGGAATCGAACGCCTGGCGCAACCCCATCGACCTGATTGCCCTTCTGGATAGCGCGTTCGAGCAGTTGCCCGCGGCGCTGGAGCAGGGCCGCGCCGCGCGGGGTTGGGCGGGGCGCGCCGGCCTGGTTGCGCTGCTGCTGGAGGACAACCCGCAGGCAATCATCGATGCGCTGCTGGGCGCGTTGCGCGCCGGCGCGCCGATGGACGAGTTGGCCGGCGCAGTCGCTTACGCCGCGGCGCTGCGCATCGCGCGCTTCCACACCAGCAACGAGTTCGGTGACTGGGATACGGCGCTGCACACCTTCACGTTTGCCAACGCCGTGCACCAGGGGCTGCGGCGCGTGGCCTCGCCCGATCTGCTGCGCGGGGTATTCGACGCGGCGATGAGCATTTACCTGGATCGATTCCTGAACGTGCCGGCGGCGCGCCTGCCGGTTCCGAATGGACAGGTTAACCCGGCCGGCTCCCTGGCGGAGCTGCCCACATTGCTGAACCGGCAGCAGCAGGTGAATGAAGCGGGCGATCTGGTCGCGCGTTATCTGTACAGCGATGGCAATGCAAGCGAGCTGCTGGCGATGCTGGGCAGGCTGCTCCTGCGCGAGGATCGCGACTTCCATACCATCCAGTCGATCGAGGCGGCCTTCCAGCAATACGATCTGCTGAAGGGCACACCGGAAGCGATACATACCCTGGTGGCGGCGGCGCGTTATCTCGCCGCGCACGCTCCCACCATGCGCGCGCAAGGCCAGACCTACCAGATCGCGCACAGACTGTCGCGCGGAGAGAGCCTGTTTGAGGAGTAGCAGCAGGTTGTCCGACAAGTTACTGATACGCTCAGCAGCCCGTCCCCGGGCCGGGCTTCGGCAAAGACGCCCGGAGATGGATTCTGTTGGGTCGTCGATGATCGCGTATAGACTCCCGGAATCACGGAGATTCCGGGAGTCTGGGTTCTCGAAACCAGTTTCGCCAACGGAATCCGAGACGGGGCTTCGAGCATGCGTAAAGAACTTACCGACGGCAGGGATGGGCGCGTATTCCGACCGGTGTCTGACATCTCGGAGATGTCGGACATCGGAGCGCCGGACGGGACAGGTTCTAAAGCGCGGCATTGCGGCCATGGTGACACTGCTGGCGCTGGCAGCGTGCAGCAGTCCAACCCCCTTGCCTGCGCCAACCGCAACGGTCGCGCCCACGCCACGCCCCACAGCCACCGCACGTGTGACGCCGGTCCCGCTTCCCACCAGCGCTGCGACGGCGCTGGAACCCGCTGCGGCGCAGCGCGCGCTGGCGACCATGCTGGCAGATGTGCAGACTGACCTGGGCGCGCTGACCAGGCTGCTGCAGGATGCCCAGACATCAGTGTCGCTCGATCATGATGCTGTAAAACGGATCGTGGCGCGCCTGGAAGTCGGCGCAGGTCAGTTCGATTCGTTCCTGTACCCGGAGAGCATGCGCGCGGTGCAAGCGCCGTTCCATGACCTGGTCGCTGAGTTGCGCGCCGCAGACCAGCGGGCGCTGGATATGCTCTCCAGCCAGCCGGCAGTCAATCCGGGCGACCTGGCCGCGTTGTATCAGTCTGTGAGCGCCCGGGTCGAGTCGGCTGGCAACGCGTTGGCGGGGCTGTCGCACGGGTCGACGCCGAGCCTCACACCCGATACAGGGAAATCCGCGACGCCCGTAACTCCTATACCGCAGCCATCAGTACAGGCGACACCCGCACCGTAGAGTTGCACCGTTCGCTAGTGTTTTCCGCTTTATGCAAACTAACCCTGACATATTATGACCATTGCACACTGCGCGGGCGGGCATACAATTGACCCTGTTAGCGGGGTTTTGCGACTTTCTATGACCGTCTCACCAACCTGGCTTAGATAGCACATTGTTGTCACACGGATTACCGTTTTGGGAGGTTAAAACATAAAGCACGGCAACCTGCGGCGCATTGTCACAGGCCTGCTGTTCGTTTGCAGCCTGATGAGCCAGGCGGCCACGAGCGCGGGTCAGAGCGGTGCGGTTGCGCTAGATGGCTTCGCGCCGCCGCCGGAGCGCGCTACGGCGCTGAAGCCCCTCAGCAGACCAGCCGCCTGGTCCGACCGCGCGCCGGTGAGCCCGGCGATGCTGGCAAAGCTGGCCGATCAACGTGAACTGTTGCGCGCCCGCTTCGCCGCGTCCAGCGTAACGGCGGACACAGCGCCGCGCACGCCCGAGCGCAGCGTAACGAAACCTCCTGCCGCCCCGCTGGGGTTTACGCCCGCTTACAGCATCTATCTGCCGGTGGCGACTAACCAGTCGCTCGGCCTGCATGGCAACGTCACCCTCAACGGCGCGCCGGCGGCAGGCATCACTGTGGAGTTGCGATTTTACAACGGCGTGGTGAATTCCACCGCCGCAACAACCACCACCGACGCGGTGGGACAGTATGCGTTTCCCGGCCGCGCCGGCCTGAGCGCGGGGCAGCAGTACTGGATTCGCTATAGAAACACCCAGGGGCAGACCGACCGCCTGTCATCGTGGGTGACGCAATACATCACCGCCTATGCCGCCGGCGCAGACTATTCGTTCGGCGTGTTCGACATCGCCGATGTCAGGCTGGGCTCGCCCGCGCCTTACGAGGTGATTGCGCCGCCGACGGTGTTTACGTGGACCGGGCGCACGGCGACGCCGACCGACAGCTATGAGATCGACGTGTTCGATCCAGGCGGCGTCGACCCAAGTTACAGCACGGGCGCGTTAGGATACATCTCAGCGACCACAATTGTCTCCATGCCGGCTGGCCTGAGCCTGTTGAAAGTATATGGCTGGGCGCTGGGTATCGAAAGCCCGAATGGGGGGTTCGGAACTTCATACTATTACAACCCGTTCCTGTTCGGCAAAGCGGCGGGCATACAGGGGCGCGTGACGGAGAGCGGCGTCAACACCGCCGGTATTACGGTTACGCTGGTGCGCGAGGAAGCCGGTGTACCGACCGATCTCAGCACAGTCACCACGGGCCCCGACGGCATCTACCAGATCACCTCAGCGCCCACGTTGAACGCGGGGCAGCAGTACTACGTGCGTTACGGCAAAAACATCACCGTAACGTCAAGGCTGTACGCCTGGTATACCGCCTACATCACATCGTTCAAGGCCGGTCAGCGTGCCTACGCAGGAAATATCGACATAGCGAATGTATTCTTGACGTCGCCTAACTTCAACAACGGCAGCGGCAGTTTACCGCCTCCATATACATTCCGGTGGACGCCCCGGCCTTCTACACTGACCGATTCATATTGTGTGCAGGTGTTTACGCTTCCCGACCCCAACCTGCACTTTTACACAAGTACCCCGGCAGGTTACGTCGATAACCTCTCGTTGAACAGCATTCCGAGTAACTTCAGCGCCGGCCCAATCTATGGCTGGAATTCATGCATAGTCAGTCCTGACAATGGTATTGGGGTGTCGTACCAGTACTTCATGTTTATTTTCCAGTAGTAAGCCAGAGCGACACCTGATCTTGCGAGTCACGCACCGGTTTTGTTCGGCTATGTCAGCAGCCTGTCGTTGTACGGCGTCCCATCCGGATTCAGCACCGGTGTGGGTTATTACTGGTACGTGATCGTGGAAGGCCCGGACTACGGTCGGGGTGTGACGTATTATGCCTATAACGTCACCTTCTGGTAGCCTGTGGTTAGGAGCCCGCTTTGCCATGCGCCGCAAGCATCCGTGCCATGGCGCATGGTCGTCTGTGTACAGCCATGTACAACCAAAGGCTGGTGTTATGATTGATGCTATGGAACCGCGCGCCATGCCAACACCACCCCCTGCGCCAGCAGTGACTCTGTCTCAGATCAAGGCGGCGTTGGAGGAGGTGCCAGTGAGTCGGCTGCTTGACGTGTATGCCTATCTGATTGAACTGCAGGAAGATGCCGAAGATCTGGTGATTTCGGAGGCACGCAAGGATGAAGTTGGGATTCCCCTTGATAACATCTTGAACGAGCTGGGATTCACGCGCGACGAACTCATGGAAGCCGCTCGTACCGAGGGCTTGATGTAGTGGATTATCGCGTTATCATCCTCCCTTCAGCGCTGCGCGAAATCAAAAAACTCCCTGTTGACGTACAACGGCGGATAATGACGCATGTTATCCTGCTTGAGCACGATCCCCGTCCGAATGGCGCGGTAAAGCTTCAGGGCATTGACAGGTTTCGTATCCGTGTCGGGGATTACCGAGTGATATATACAATCGAAGATGACATCAAGAGAGTGACCGTTGTACGAGCCGCTCATCGGCGTGAAGTGTATCGTTAGTGCCCCTTGCGATGAGTCCGCGCTTGGTCTCGCTAAATGCCGCAGGCAACGACTTCAGTATATTCGGGTTTCGCCAAATAACCAGGTGAGTACAATCGTGTGCTGTCAGGGAATCATTCGGTACTGCGCCGGCGTGCGATACAGGCCATGTATTGAATGCGGCGTTTCTGAGCAAGGGATAGAGTGCGTGAACGGGCGGCGCTGATCGGCTGACCCGTCGCATACCAACTTTGTTAGCGGAGGATTCGTGGCAGCTATACGTCGCAATATCTGGCCCATCGGTCTGGGTGTACTTTTATTCGCAGTCGCCTTCGTCTATTTCCTGCCCGGCATCAACCAGGCGGTCAACATCTACGACGAAGGCATCATCGTCTACAGCGCAGTGCGCGTCATGGAAGGCCAGTTGCCGTACCGCGACTTCTGGAGCATCTACAGCCCCGGGCAGTTCTACGCGCTGGCTGCCGCGTTCAAACTGTTCGGCGTAACGATTCAGACGGAGCGCCTGCTGGACACAACCCTGCGCGCGTTCGTGCCGCTGTTCGCCTTCCTGGTGGCGGCGCGGCTGACCAACCGGCGCACGGCGCTGGTGGCGTGGGCCGGCACAACGGCATGGATGGCCTTCTATGTCTATTCTTACCAGTATCAATGGGTGTTCTACGGATACCCGGCCTATCCCGCCATTGCGTTATGCCTGGCCGCCATCTGGTTGATGACGATCTACTTCACCGAACAGCGCGTGCGTTGGCTGGCGGCGAGCGGTGTGATGCTGGGCATTGCCGCGCTGTTCCGGCACGACTTCGGGATTTACTGCGGCGTGGGACAGGTCGCGGCGCTGGGGCTGTACAGCCTATTGCAGCCCGCGCCTGGCGCGGATGGCGCAACCCGCACGGCGCGCCTGGTTGCGCTGATCAAGCGTTTTGTGCGCGTGCTGCTGCCATATGCACTCGGCGCGGCGGTTATCTTCCTGCCCGTGGCGCTCGTATTCGTCGCACTGACGCCGTTCAACGAGCTGGTCTACGACCTGTTCACCTTCCCCGCAGTTATCTTCCCGCGTTTCCGCGCGCTGCCGTATCCGCCGCTGGAACTGCTGAATAACCTGCCTTTTTACCTGCCGTTCGCTGTCGTATTGATGGCGGGGGCGGCTGCTTTTGTGGCGGCGCGGCGGCGCACCGCCGAGGGCATCGCGTATGCGTCATGCGTCGCCATGCTGATCGTCTTCGGGGCGCTGGCCTTCAACCAGGCGCGCGTGCGCTCGGATATCATCCACACGCCTGCATTCTTCATCCCGTCGGTGATCCTGCTGGTCATCCTGCTGCGCGGCATCCCACAGCCGGTCGGCAAACAGACCGACGCCTCGCAGGTGCTTTCGGCCCTGGCGGTGCTGGCGCTGGTGCTCGTTTTCGCCGAGCCGCTGGTGGACCGCGCGGGGCTGCTGACCGACGCCAAGCGCATGAACCCGCCGACAGCCGCCGAGTTGCCGCGCGCCAGTACGGCGGTAGTTAATCGGGATATGGTGCAGGCGGTGCTGTACATCCAGTCGCATACGCAACCGCAGGATCGCATCTTCGTGGGCAACACTTTCCACAACAAGATTTTCGTCAACGAGCCGATGTTCTACTTCCTGGCGGCGCGCGACGCGGGCACGCGCTACCACGAGCTGCACCCGGGCGTGGCGACGACGGTGCCGGTGCAGCAGGAGATCGCCGGCGACCTGGAGAAGTATCACGTGCAGTACCTGGTGCTGTCGAGTCGATTCGAGCGGGCCAATGAGCCTAACGAAAGCTCAGTGGACAGCGGCGTGACCGTTTTGGACGACTACATCCACAGCCATTTCCTGCCCATGATGCAGATCGGTCCGTACGCTATCTGGCGGCGGGTGTGAGCCCGCAGAGGAGCGGAGGAGAGCAGGAGAGGGGGAGGTTGATGGAGAGTGAAGGGATGAGCGCAAATATAACGGTCGCGGCGGCGCAATTCGATCCGCATCTGGGCGATGTGGCTTATAACGTCGCGCGCATGCAGTCTCTGCTGAACGAGGCCGCGCGCGCCGGCGCGGCGCTGACCGTGTTTCCAGAGTGCGCCGTGACCGGCTACAACTTCGCCACACTCGACGACGCTCGCGCGATCGCGGAACCGCTCGACGGGCCATCACTCGCGGCGCTGGCGCAAAGCTGCCGCGCGGAGGGCGTGCACTGCATCGTTGGCACGTTGCGGCTGGGCGACGGCGGCGCCGTCTACAACACCGCTGTCCTGATCGGGCCGGGCGGTGTCATCGGTGCGTACGACAAGGCGCACCTGCCGCTGTGCGGCGTGGATAAGTACGCCGCCCACGGCGATACCGGCTTCCGGGTATTCGACACCCCGCTGGGGCGCATTGGCATGTTGATCTGTTACGATTTGCGCTTCCCCGAGGCTGCTCGCGCGCTGGCGCTGCGCGGCGCCGACATCATCGCGCTGCCCACCAACTGGCCCAGCGGCGCTGAAACCGCGCCGGAGTTTATGGCGCGGGCGCGCGCGTTCGAGAACCGCGTGTTCGTCATCGCCTGCAACCGTGTGGGCGACGAGCGCGGCGCCACCTACATCGGGCGCAGTTGCATCGTCGCACCGAGCGGCCGCCACCTGGCCGATGCCGCGCCTGTCGGCGAGCAGATCATCAGCGCCAGCATCGCCATGGCCGACGCGCGGCGGAAGCGCCTGGTCGTCTCGCCGGGCGAATTCGAAATGGACTTCATCAACGACCGCCGCCCCGAACTGTATCTCTGACCCGTCCTCGCCCGCCAGACCGCATAGCTGCACTCGGACGGCTGACGTTGACCGGCTACTGGTACTCGGCTTTCAGCACGCCGACGAAGGGCAGGTTGCGGAACACCTCGTCCAGGTCCAGCCCATAGCCGAAGACATACTCGTTGGGGATTTTGAAGCCCACATAGCGCGGGTAGATGGCGACCTGGCGGCGCTCTTCCTTGTCCAGCAGGACGCACACGTTCAGGCTGGCCGGCTCGCGCGTGTAGAGGATGCGCAGCACATAGTCCAGCGTGACGCCGCTGTCCACGATGTCTTCGACCAGCAGCACATGGCGGTCGCGGATGTCGGTGTTCAGGTCGAGCACGATGCGCGGCGAGCCGCTGCTGGCGCGCGCGCCCACCCCGTACGACGACACCGACATGAAGTCGATCTGGTGCGGGATGGTGATTTTGCGCATCAGGTCGGTGAGGAATACCACCCCGCCGCGCAGGATGCAGATCAGGATGAGATTCTTGCCGGCGTAGTCCTGCGACACCTGCGCGGCGATCTCAGCGATGCGAGTCTGCAGCTCATGCTCCGAGATGAGCACGCGTTCGAGACAGTGCTGATAGCCCAGTTCGGGGTTGATCTTCGACATGCCGTAGAGTTTATCATTTCCAGATATGCCTATCACCCTGTCTGCCAATAAACGTCGCGCCGCCGCCACCCTGATGGCGCTTGTCGCCGCCAGCCTGCCGATAGTCAACATACTGAATATCATCTGCAGCACCGGCGCAGATAACCTTTCCGGCGACCTCATCTACCACGTGCAGGCGTTGTCGCGCATCCTGAGCCTGGGGTATGCCTGGCAGAACATCCTGCGCGACAGTTTCTACAACGGGCGCCTGATGTTCTTCCCGACGCTGCTGCGCATCGCGTACTGGAACGCCTACGTCGAGTTGATCTTCGGCCTGTGCGCGAAGGCGCTCGCCCTCTGCCTGGCGTACACAGCACGTCGCCGATGCTCATCCAGTGAGCGCTGATCATCGCGCTGCCGCTGATTGGCGCGGATGTCATGCGCATCTTCCTGTACGGCGCCTTCATGCGCGGAATGATGAAGGCGCTGCGCGCGTAGTCAGGAGATTGCAGAATCGCCGTCCCTTGCGCCTACATGGCCGTCGTGTCGTTGTACGGCAGGTTAACCTTGTGGTTGGAGGCGAAATCTCGACTTCGCCAGTACATCTGCGCGCCGACCAGCGCCAGGCAACCCAACACAATAGCGGCGATCGATAGCTCATCGCGCGAGGTGAGCAGGCTACGCGCCTGTAACACGAGAGCGCCGGAGTCCAACGACCAGATGGTCTGGTCAAGCGTTAAACCAGACTGTAACGCGCTCTGCAATACTTGAAAAGGGCTTACCCGAAATGTCATCAGTTCGATGACTAATCCCAACAGCAGTAATGGCAGCGCTGAACGCCGCGTCAGCCATGGCGCGACCAGAATAGACAAGATGGGAATGATCGGTAATAACAGGCGCGGGCCATAGGACCAACCGCCATGCCATTCACTCCATGCGGCATGTACGACGATGTAGACAGCCGCCCCGGTGAACAATCCCAGGAGATACTGATCGCGTATGCGGGCAGCCTGATACACAGCCGGGACTGCCAGCAGGACCCACGGAACGAACAGGATGATCGACCGCCCGGGACTAACCAGGAACCCCAGCAGCCCATTTATCTGTAATGAAAAACCGAGCTGCTGTCCATACCCGCTTTCGAAAAATAATCCGTAACGCATCATATTAAACAAGCCAAGGGCCAGAATGCCGGCTGCCAGCATCGCCCCACACCGCAACCACTCCCGGCGCGGGTGGTGGATCAACAATACGACCCATCCTGCGGCAAAAACGATTGCAGAAGGCCGGAACAGCGCAGCGATGCCAACAAACAGAATGCCGAGAGCTAACCTGCGCCGAAGACAGGCCAGCGCAGCGAGCGCCAGGAAGATGCCCGTGGTGATCTCGCTGCCATACATACGCGCCGCAATGAATAGTGGTGTTGTAAAGGCCGCTGCAAGAGCCGCCATACCACCTGAGATGCCCCACTTTTCCTCCACCAGTAACTGGACAATCCACAACAGGATGCCTATCGCCAGGGGGTTCAGCAACAACGCGAACTCTGCACCGCTCAGCGATGCAGCAATCGGGTGGCTAAGGATAACTAACGGAGAAGATGGTATAAGCTTCCCAAGTGCGTATAGCGGTGCGCTCAGGATGACCTGACCGATGCCGTATTTAGAGTACAACTGCCCGTCTCTCCCCTTAGCGCCAATCCCAACCTGATCGTCTAGCCATTGCATGTGTGGTATCGCCAGTGTGCCATGATCAACCAGCGCGCCCGTCGTGGCCATGGTGGCGACATCATCTGACATAGCCGGGACGATGTTGCGGATGCTGGTGAATACCAGCATCGCGAACGCTGACACGATCAGCCGTTGTATGAACCATTGCCTTGTAGGTATATATCGCATGATTGCTTATCTCATGGTCGATGCCGTATGTGTCCACTGAGCATTGAAGACTTATTATGCGATAACACTGCTTGATGCGTTACGATGCGTTAACCGCGCGCGAGGACTCATCGCGTCGTAAACAACAGCATCGAGGATGTGCGCCTGCTCGGTTATCACGCGGGCAACTACTGCCCGTGAGGGGCTTCCTATGAGGGGCCTGATTCTGACTGACGTCCCCGGTTAGGTTTAAACTATTGACCATGCAACCAGAATATGACCTGAAATCCGTTCGCGAGCAGTTCCCCATCGTCAATGATTCGATCTACCTGAACCACGCCGGCATCAGCCCGATCCCGGCCGTGACGCGCCGCGCCGTGGAGGAAGGCGCCGGCGTGCTGGCCGATTTCCACGGCATGGAGAAAGTCTTCCACGACCTGTTCACCGATGCGCGCGAAAGCGTCGCCCGGCTGATCCATGCGCAGCCTGAGGAGATCGCCTTCGTGCAGAACACCGCCGAGGGCGTCAACCTGGCGGCGCACAGCCTGCCGCTGAAGGCGGGCGACAACGTGCTCTCGTGCGACCAGGAATACCCCGCCGTGGCCTACCCGTTCATGAACCTGCACAGGCGGCGCGGCATCGAGACGCGCATCATGCCCAACGACGGCGGCGGCACGACGGTCGATCTGCTGGAGCGCTATGTCGATGAAAACACGCGCGTGGCGGCGGTCAGCTCGGTGGAGTTCGCGACCGGCTTTCGCACCGACCTCAAATCCATCGGCGAATGGTGCAAGTCACGCGGCATCTGGTTCGTGGTGGACGGCATCCAGTCGCTGGGCGCCGCGCCGATGGATGTCAAGGCCATGCACATCGACGTGCTGGCGTCCGGCGGCCACAAGTGGATGATGATCCCGGCCGGGCAGGGCTTCCTGTACGTGGATAAAAGCCGCCTGGGGGAACTGGATCCGCCGTTCTCCGGCGCGGGCAGCGTCGCCAACGCCGGCGATTACCTGAACTACAACCTCACCCCTGCGCCGGACATGCGCCGCTTCGAGTTGGGCGTGCCAAACCTGCTGGGCATCATGGGGTTGAACTCGAGCCTGCGATTCCTGCTGTCGCTGGGCATCGAGAACATCGACGCCTGGACGCTGCACCTGACCGACATGCTTCTGGACGAACTCGACAAGCGCGGCTACCAGCCGCTGGTGAACCGCGACCCGGCGCACCGCTCCGCCATCGTGATCTTCACCGCGCCCGGCGAAGGGGCCAACGAGGCTATTGAGAAGAAGCTGAAGGCCATCAACGTGAAGTACGCCGTCCGCGGCGGCGGGATCCGCCTGGCCCCGCACTGCTACAACAGCGAGGACGAGATCTGCCGCGTGGCCGAGGCGCTGGGGAAACTGTAAACCCAACCCCTGCGAAGGGTAACGCCCCACGCCGCGACCTTCAGGTTACCCTTCGCAGGGGTAAATACCACGGATTACACGGATGCCACGGATCAGAGGAGAATCTCATCTGTGTAATCCGTGACATCCGTGGTTTGATATCCTTCTATACCACGTGCACGTTGGTAGCAGCATTCTTGCGCGTGTAGAAGACGCGCGGGTCGTAGGGCGCGGTGGGCAGCGTCCAGCGCCAGAACCACTTCGCCACGTCCGACGGCACGTTGATGCAGCCGTGGCTGCGCGGGCGGCCGTAGTCGTTGTGCCAGTACGTGCCGTGAATGGCTACGCCCGTCCACGTGATGAACGTGGGGAACGGCACGCCGGGCAGATCGTAGTAGTTGCGGCCCGAGCCGCCGATCATGCGCGAGGTGGGCGTCTTGAACAACACCTTGTGATTCCCGCGCGGTGTGCCGAAACCGCCCGCGCCGCTGCAGATCAGGTGCGTGAGCACGGGGTCGCCGTTTTCATAGGCTGTGATGCTCTGCTGTTTCAGGTTGACCTCGATCTTCTTGTCGGTCACGTCGGGTGACAGCGGCGTCAGTTCGGACGGATCGATGCGGCGGATGTGCGCGGCCAGAATGTACGGGCCGGGGCCGTTCGACACGCCCTCCTGCAGGCGATACCACCACACGCCGGTTTTATCCTGCACCGCCTTGATGACGCGGTAGACGGTGCTGTATTCCAGGCGCATGCTGCGGCGCCCGTTCGGGTCGGGGATGGCGCGAGAATCCGTATACGGCACGCTGATCTCGCCCCAGAAGTGCTCGGCGGCCAGATCCGGCAGCGGGTCGTTCAGGACGTTCTGCACCGGCTGCACCGCCGATGAATAGATATAGCCCTCGTCAGTCTGGAACCACTGATCGTTGTAAGCCATAACGGCCTGACCGGTTACCTGATGAAGCAGATTCAGCACCTCATCGCGCCGCGCGACGCGCACCAGTTGGGATTTTGATGTGGCATCGGCGCGGATGGCGGCGCTGATTTCGGCGACGCGCCCCAGCGGCATGGGCGGCGGATTCACCATGACGGCCTGGTAGACTGACCCTGCAATCGCCTGGCCGGTTGACTGAGCGGTTCCCAGCGCCGTCGAGAGATTGCTTAAAGGCAACACGGCGGCGGCGGTCACCAGCCCGCCTGCCAGCTTTAGAACGTCACGCCGACTCATACTGTTCATCATCTTCACCCCGCTCTGAAAATGTCTACTGATTCGCAATAGAGAGTTACTGCGGTCAGCCGGTTTGTCAACGCGACTGCCACATTAGCCCCATATTCTAAGCCATTTCTAATAATTGTCTATAGCCAAAACGCGTATTGAAATCAACACCTCCGAGTTCTCGCAGAACTCGGAGGTGTGCAACAGGAAGACAGCCTTCGCAGGGGCTACTATTTGTAGCCTGTGCCGGCGATGTGCGGGCTGACCAGCGGCGCTGGCACGTTGAAATGCTCCAGCTCAAGCCGCGCAAAGCCCGCATCCTGCAGCGCCCGCCACGTTTCGCGGTTGGGATGGCAGCCGTCACCCGCCAATTGCCAGGCCGGCCGGATGACATTCTGCAAGACCCGCAGCATTGTGCCGTGCGGGGCAGCCACATGCTCGACGAACACGAAACGCCCACCAGGTTTCAATACGCGCAGGGCTTCGCGCAACACCGCCGCCTGATCCGCCACCGAGCACAACACGTGGGTGCAGATGACGGCGTCGGCGCTGTGATCGGGCGCGTCGAGATGCTCGGCGCTGCCCAGGCGCAAATCGACCGGCATGCCCAGGCGCGTCGCTTCGGCGCGCAGATACGGGTGCATATACGGGTTGGGTTCGACGCCCACCCAGCGCAGGTCAGGCCGCCCCGCCAGCCAGGCCAGATTCGCGCCGCTTCCAGCGCCGATCTCCAGTACGTCGCCGTGCACATCCGCCAGCAACCGCCGCCTGATCTGTGCCGTGATGGACTGCTCATCGTTTTCGAGCAAGGCGCCCGCCATGAACCGGGCGAATAATCGCTTGTGCGCTCCTTTCAGCGTTTGCATGGCGGTTAACGGCGCTAATCGTCCAGCACGCGATCCACGAACACGGCGGAAAGTCCGGTGTACTGGTGCGGGTCGAGCAGGCGGTCGATATCGGCTGCGCACCGGTAATCGCTTACCCGCACATTCGTTACGGATGCTCTATGCACATTCATGGCGTTCCATCCGGCTTCGTGCGCGCCTGTCAGAGATCCGCGTGTCGCAGCGCCGGAAGCGCCTGATCGCGCGTGGAGAGCGTCGGCTCAGTCACCGGCCACTCGACGGCGATGTCGGGGTCGTTCCAAACGATGCCGCGTTCGTGCGCCTGCGAGTACTCGCGGGTGACTTTGTAGGTGAAATCGGCCATTTCGCTCAGCACGCAGAAACCGTGCGCAAATCCCGGCGGGACGTACAGCAGGCGCGGCTCGTCTGCCGATAGCCGCACGCCCACCCAGCGGGCAAACGTCGGCGAGACCGGCCGGATATCGACCGCGACATCGAACACCGCGCCCTGCATCACCATCACCAGCTTGCCCTGCGCCAGCGGCTGCTTCTGGTAATGCAGCCCGCGCAGCACGCCGCACGCCGAACGCGAGTAGTTGTCCTGCACGAAATCTTCGGCAATGCCATTGACAGCGAACTCGGAGCGTTTATACGTCTCCATGAAAAAACCGCGCGCGTCGCCCGAACGGCGCGGTTCTACGAGGATCACTTCAGGGATAGCCAGTGGTCGGAATAGAAATGGCATAGGGTATTGCTCACAGCCCTCTTAGTGTTTCAGGTATCTTACCGCGTGATGGCCGGCAGTAACTGCTCGCGGGCGATGACCTCCCACGACATCTGCTGCGCCAGCAGATAACCGCTCTCGATCAGCGCCGCTTTCTGCTCGTCGTCGCGAGGCAGGCGCTGCAGAATCGCGCTCGCGGTGGCGCGCGCTACCTTGCGTTCGATGACATCGCGCTCGACTTGCCCGATGGCCAGCGCAGCGCGCAGACCGGCGCCAGGCCCGGCGGGCGGACGCATATCGGGAGCCGTGATCGAGGTGTAGTCGGCCACAAGCACATTCAGGAAGGGTTGACTGAACTCGTCCAGGTCCGCCGCCAGTGTCCCGTCCTGCTCCGGCATGGCGTAATGCGGTAGCTGGCGCAACTGGCGGCGCACGAATCCCAGGCAGCCGCACACGTCGCTCACCACACACAACGCGCCGGACGGCAGCGGCTCCAACTGCGCGATACCGAACGGTTCGTAGATGCTCTGCCCGAACTCCAGGTCGGTTCCGCTGCGCAGGTCGTCGAACGACATGTCGGCGGGCATGGTATCGCCGCAGCGGTCGCGGCTGAAGCCGAACTGATTGATCAACACGATGCGCGAGGCGTGCGCAGTCTTGTTGAAGGCGTCGATGGCCTGCCACAGGGGCGCCTCCAGCGCGATCAGGTCGGGCCAGCCTTCGCGGTGGTCGGCGGGCCAGCCGTACTCGCGCGACATGCGCTGCGCTTCCGCCGCCGAGCGCCCCTGCGGGATGACGGACGACAGCATGAACAGCACGGCGCTCTCGTTGCGTTCCGCGAGGAGCGGGTCGAGTTCCTCCATGACGCGCAGGTCGCGCCACAATCCTTTGCTGACCACCATCCGCGTGACATGCGAGAACACGAAGGTGGGTGTAAAGCCGGCCAGCGTGTGAGCATACGCCCGAAGTTTGCGCCCGGACTTGCGCACGTCCTCCAGAAAAACCTGCCGGTTGGGCACGCCGTTGTACACCAGGTCGATCTTCCGGGCGCGGAAGTGTGTGTCGATGAAGCGCAACTCGTCCACCACCAGGTCGCCGACGGCCAGCGCGTAATCGCAGTGCGCCGCGGTCTTCACCAGGGCGTGCTTGAAGAAACCCGACTGGTCGCCGAATACTTCATCCATCGTCAGCGCGCTCTTGAGCGCGAAACGCAGCGCGTTGTAGAAGCGCGTGTCGTGGCCGGGGTCGTTTTCGACCAGCGCGCGCGCCGACGGCGCCTCATGCGCCACGTAGGCGCTCTTGTAAATCCCGCGCTGCGCCAGATCCGCCGCGTACCACAGCGGCAGGCCCATGAACTCGTGGCAGACCAATATTGGAGATTGGAGATTAGTGATTAGAGATTGCTGACTATTCGTTGGAGACCGATCTCCAATCTCTAATCTCCAATCTCTAATCTCTATTACTGCCTGAAGCGCCTCGAATCCGGGTTGCGCCGCCGCCATATAGAGGTTGAACTCGTAGTCGCGCTCGTAGCGCATGCAGTCCAGTCCGAATCGCTCCCACACGAAATACTTGAACTGGTTGAAGCGCTCATGATCGATGTCGCCGGGATCGACCAGGATGATCTCGTGCTCGGCGGCGCCGAACGCGCGCGTTCCGTAAAGCAGATGCACGTTCCACTGCGTCTCGATATCGCGAAGCCGCGCTTCCAGCACCGGAGGGCAGGCCAGCATGTCGGCGCTGGCGAAATAACGCACCTGCAGCTTGTTGCGCGGCGAGAACAGGCGCTCCATCTCGACTTTGTCGCGCGTGTTCATGGGGCCGACCAGCAGCGTGCGCTCTACCTGAGCCAGGTAACTCGGCGCGCTGAGCAACCCGTCCAGCACCGCGCCGATTCCGCCGAGTTTGAAACCCGCTTCGTGTGTGGAGTGAATCAGGATCATGCGCCTACCCTCGCGACACGCCCATCAGATCCACGAAATTGCTGCCCGCCAGATAATCCGGCAGCGTGTGAATACCGTTGATCTGTAAAAAGCAACGGCCCGGAAACTTTATCCAACCGCGCGATAAACCAATGCGCAAAAACACGCTCCGGTGCTTCAGCATCTGCGTTAAATCCGATGCGATTTCCTGCGGCTCGCGCCCGGTTGCTCGCAAGCGATCACGGTAATAGTGCCAGGTCAGGTCTGTGATCTTGAGGTTATACCAGCTTTCACCATCCTTGAATATGATGCGATAATCCCAGGCGCCCTCAAAACCTTCCTTGTACTCCACCTGTTTTATAGCGTGCGGGATAATGGTGCCCAGCGAGCGAACACCACTTCCGGCCGGGATATAGTAACCGGGGTCATGGAGTATCGGCTGCCCAAACAGTTCTGTTACAGTCTGAAATAACGACCAGCCCAGTATCGTTTGTTTTCGATCCTCCTGTGCGCGCCTGAGAAAACGCAACGAGGGCGGATCATACAGATGATCCTCAATATGAGGGGGATCGGGCCGGTGCTGCAATAAATTGACCTCCACCACTGCGAAGGGAAAGACCGTGGCCTGATGCCCGTCGATAATCGACAATTCGCTGACACCGGGCGGCGGTTGAACCAGCCTGATACAGTTCTGATTTTTATCATACCCGGCGATACAAACGTGCCCGTGCTGCATTCGTGTGAGGTCGGTGATGACGAGTTGGGTGATCATAGATGAGTGAGGTTGACATTGGGCCACCGTTCCGTTAATAGTTCTGCGACAAGACGGCGATGGCAGTGCTCCGGGGTTGCCTCACTGCATAAAAGACAACACCTTGTCGGATCGAATATACTGCGATCGAGTATGTCAGGTATATTGCGCTCTCCCATCAGTTGCAGGAACCGTTCTTCATAACGCCGCCAGTTCCGGCTGGCGCGATACTCCGACAGGATTTCCTTCGTCGGCGCCAGTATGGGCAGGTGAGTATAGGCGCAGCCATCGGCAAGCTGGTCCAGGAAATAGGGCAGATCATCCTGCTTTGCGAAACCGGACAATTGGCCGCCCGGTTTCAGACGGATGTCCACCAGCCGCCTGATGCCGTTTGCACGCAACAGGCCAAAGAAATCTCTGGCTCGTTTCTGCGTGAAGCCGATCGTATAGAGTTCCATCACGCTAGAACAAAGAAGGTTGTTCAGGCATTGGTTTGCTATCCACAGAGCCGTGCAGAAACTCGGCTCTGAATACGGTCCCGTCCCCCCGGATATGGCGCACCGTTACCTCAGGATGCGCCTTGAGCAGGTATCGCGCAATGAGGTGATGGCGGTGGCACTGCGATGGATCCTCCTCGCTGCACATGATTGCGGTTGTCTGCTCATCCGCAAGTTCCAATAAACGCTCAATGCCTTTGATGAACCACGCGCGCTTCATTACCTCGGGGTAGTCCACTTCGTGCAGATAATCTGCGTTCTCGGCGGGTAAGGCGCGTTTTTTATAGCAGGTCGGATCGGACGGGCGCCCTCCCAGATACTGGCCGGTAAAGGCATATTGGATGTCGTGTTCGGGTAAAATCTGCTCAAGGTTCTCGCGGTTGAACTGTGGGTTGTACCGGCTCGCTGGCGTAGTGCGCACATCAGCAAGCAACATCACACCATTGCTTTCGAGCAACTCTATAAGCTTCTCAATGCTGTGGTTACTATGCCCGATTGTGAATAGCACCATATAGAGTATTCTACTCAAAGCGCCATAACAGGCGCCCACCCTGATACGATGTGGGGTGCAGGCGCTTTGCAAACCGGATCGTCGCGCTCTGCCGCATAAAGCCGAGCCGTTCGTTCAGCGCCATTACTATGGCGATGGCAGGATAGCCGGTAGGCACAAGCCTGCATCTACAGCCAGGATTATGATAAATGCCAACCCAGCTTTGCCTGTTACGTGATCAGGGAACTTAGCACTACCACTGGCGCGATCCTACCAAATTCATCTTAGTACAGCCGGTAACCAGGTGCCTGGCCAGAACAACACGGATTCACACGTTTGCCCCCCAGTACCTGCAAACCAGACCCACAAGTCCTCTGGATAATAGATCGTCGCGCCATAGTATGTAGGACAGATCTGTGTACCATCTGATGCCCAGAGTCGTATCTCGCTATACTGATGAGGAACAATGCCAGTGACAAACGTTGTGCTACGCGGCCAGTCAGTAAAGACAAAAGGAGCTTGGACAAAATAGCTTGGATGATAGTGAAGGTAGTAGGCTGCCGTATGGGGATTAGTGCTACCACTATAGCCTTGCTCAGCCGTTGCTTGGGCGCGGTATATGACGCCGCTACTTGAATGAATGGCCGCCACAACATAGGGATTTAAGTAGGTGTCATACACCATGGCAACCCACTCGGGGCCGTTAGCGCCGGACACACGTCTTAGTTCGACTGTGTACCAGTTGCCTACCGAGACGATATCCCCAGCATTTCCCTGGCAGCCTAAGGAGCCATAATTAGAAGCGCCTCGATAGCAAGTCACCCCCGATTCCGCATATACAAACCAATGCAAACCATCGGGGCGTAAAATCAGGCCGACCTGCGTAAACTGTCGCCCATAGGTCCCAGGTTGATTAGCAAGATCGATCCCTATCCAGGCCGAGGTGAAATCATTCTGTCCGGTAGGCCGTATATCTCTATCTGCATATATCAGATCCTGGTATGCACCCGCATATTGAACACCCTCTAAATCATAACGAAGATCCCCCAAGACAAAATCATTGCCTGCTGCCAGCGCACTGGTGCTAGAAGCAAGCAAAATGAAAAAACCAGCGACCACACTCAACACCCCTTTCACTGAAATAGCCATGTTCCCTCCTTGCAGACTGCTTAGGGCTCCACCGCCCCTGTGGGAGTTAATAATGGTGAATTCAATGGTGATAACAAAGGCGGATATTTACCGACTATAGTCAATGGAGAGGAAATGTCCACCACTACATCCCCCGGATGAAGTGGTAGCTCAGTCGCTAACATACCGGGAGATGTAAGAATCTTCACGTAAGTGCCATCCGCGCGGCGAATAATAGTTTCTCCCTTTTGGTCAGATGATAACGTCGGGGACATATCGATAACACTGGTTATGCTATAAACTGTCGCTGTCGAAATGATCGGCGGAGGTGGAATAAAGTCTGGAGGTAAAGGTGTTGGAAATTCTGGAAATGCTACGGAAGTCTTTGTCGCGACAACACTCGAGGTCGGAGTCTGGATAGTAGAAGCGATCGGATCTATTCGCTTTAGACTCTGATTTACGGCATAAAAGGACAACAGCACGAGACATCCCAAGATAGCAACAATCGCTGCCTTAAACAGATATTGCCAGATTCTCATGTTGGCTCCCTCCGGCACTTGTGTATCAACTACAGGGTTGAGACTCCTACAAGTTTGTCAAAGGTATTGTAGCTTTTTTTACCGAATCGCAAACCGGATCGTCGCGCCCTGCCGCGTGGAGCCCAGACATACGTTCCGTCGTCAGCACTGCGGCGAGTGCTGGATAGTCGGCAGGAAAATGGGCCAGCCTGATATCAATCGGCACGGCCTATGACATCATCGACAGATAGCTCGATAGCGGACAGCGTAGGCGAAGCAATCGTATCGCCGTGCTCCAATCGCCGCAGGTTCAGGTAGCGACCGTTGCGCGGCAGGGTGTTCTGTTGCGTAGAAATCATTGCGCCGGCGCAGCACGGCCAGATCTGGTTGCGGCTCGGAGTAATCGTTCAGTCGGATTGGATCCTGAACACTGACGATGGCAGTCTCTGCCAGCCGTTGAATGAATAGGATGTTGAGTCGCTTGACCACTGCCGCGTGCAGCGGGACGATGGGTGTCATAGCGCGCACCTCGCCGCCGATCAGTTCAACGCGATCGTCTTCCGCCAGGATACCGGACTCGCACATCCGTGCATAATCGGACGTGCTGAATAATCGGCGCGCTATATTTACTGTCATGAGCTTGCTTCTATTGTACAGATTCCGAGATTCCCGGAATCTCGCAGATTCCGGGAATCTTGGATTGATCTCACATCGCCGCCGCGCCGCTGGGGATGAAGCGCACCGGCAAATCCGGCAGGCGCGCGGCCAGCAATTGCGCCTGCCGGCGGATCGCCGGCGTCTCGCTCATGCTGTGCAGCGACTCGACGACCGGCAGCCCCATCTCCAGGCAGGCGATGACGATAAACTCGCTCATCTCGCCGATCAGGATCGCCTCCGCGCCCAGGTCGCGCGCGGCCTGCGGCATATGAAACTGGTTCTCGCCGAAACCGCCGATCAGGAAGGCGAAGCGGCGCACCTTGCGGGCGCGCTCGCCGAACACGCGGCAGTCGCTAAAGCCGAGACCCGCGCGCATGCGTTCAACCAGCCACTCGACGCTGCGCGGATCAGGCAGTTCCTGCACCGAGAAGAACTTCTGGCGGGCTGTTTCGCGCAGGCCATCGATGCCCAGCGCCGCCACAGCCTGATCGGGCACGCCATCGCCGCGCAGGGCATCCCAGTTGGAGTGGCTGCGGTATACCACCATGCCATAGCGTTCGAGCAATTCCTTGCGCACGCGGTTGGAGTGGATCTCGCCCGCGGCCGGGCCGTCGTACCAGGGACTTTGCTGCGGTGGCATCCACAACCCCTCGTGGCAGATGATCGTGTTCAAGCCGGCCTGCGCCGCCGCCGTGATGCTCTGCGTCGTGGCGATCCACATGCAGCCGATCCCGCGCACTTCCTGTTCAGGGTTGCCGTGGATAAAACCCAACTCGTCACCTGCGATGCCGGATGGGATCGGGGCGATGGTTTCGAATATATCAGCGATCTGGCGGGCGTTTGTCATGATTGCCTTCCCTATCATAAAGATGCACACTTTCAAATGTCTATTATCACCGCGCCAACAGATTCCGGGAATCTTTACCGCCAACCGGCGTTATCATTACGCCATGGAGTTCCACATTGCTCGCAGCGTGCGCGACCGTTATCAATTCGACGACGCGTTGTTCGGGCTGACCGGCAACGTCATCTTCGCCAATTTCCACGCCGCGCGCGTGTTCGCGCAAAAGCTCAACCAGAAACGCGATCTGCTCAGCTTCCCGGAGAAAGCGGTCAAGGCGGCGCATATCAACGCCATGGGGTTGATCGACGAGATCCTGCACCAGGTTGTCGCGCTCTATCGCAGGCAGCGCAACCCGCAGGTCGTCGCGCAGGCGCTGACCTGGCTGGACGGCCGGCTGGGGCAGACCGCCGTAGATCAGGCGCTGCGTATCTTTGCCGACGAATTCCCTACCATCGCCGTGTACCGCCAGGGCATGGATGTGGACGCTTATCTGCGTGGACAAACCGAAGGCATCCCCAACCGCCAGGTGGCGCTGGAAGAGATGCTGATGTTGTGGCTGTCGAACCTCAACCCGGCTTTCGCCCCCTATCTGGAACTCTTTGACGACACGCGCCTGGAGCAGGACACGGCCTACGCAGGCGTGATGAATGAGTTGCGCGCCTTCTTCGACACGCAACCGCGCTTCGGCCCTGACAACCAGAACCTGATCGACCTGCTGCGCGCCCCTGCGCTGGCGCATCCCCATTCGCTGTTCGACCAGTTGCAATATATCTCGACGCGCTGGCTGCCGGTGCTGGGGCAGCTCGGCCAGTTGCTGTATCGCGTGCTCACCAGCATGGACTTCATCAAGGAGGAATCCAAGACCGGTTTCATGGGCCCCGGCCCATCGCGCGTGCCGACGTATTCGCCCGACGAACTGGCCGCCATGGGGATGGCGCTGGGTGGCTGGGAATACGAGCGCTACAGCGCCGACCGCGACTGGATGCCGCGCCTGGTGCTGATCGCCAAGAACACCTACGTGTGGCTGGACCAGCTTGCGAAGAAATACCAGCGCGAGATCACGCGCCTGGATCAGATCCCCGACGAAGAACTGGATGAGCTCGCGCGGCGCGGTTTCACCGGCCTGTGGCTGATCGGCCTGTGGCAGCGCAGCCCGGCCTCGCAGCGCATCAAGCAACTCACCGGCAATCCGGACGCCCTGCCGTCTGCGTATTCGCTGTATGACTACCGCATCGGCGCCGATCTGGGCGGCGAAGAGGCCAGCCGCAACCTGCGCGAGCGCGCCATGCGGCGCGGCATTCGCATGGCCAGCGACATGGTGCCAAACCACATGGGCATCGATTCGCCGTGGGTGATGGAGCATCCAGACTGGTTCCTGCAGGTCGATCACAGCCCGTACCCGTCATACAGCTTCAACGGCCCGGACCTGTCCAGCGACGGCCGCGTGAGTATTCACATCGAGGATCATTATTACGACCGCACCGACGCCGCCGTCGTGTTCAGGCGCGTCGATCGCGCCTCGGGCGAGGCGCGCTTCATCTATCACGGCAACGACGGCACCAGCATGCCGTGGAACGACACTGCGCAGTTGAATTACCTGCTGCCCCAGGTGCGCGAAGCCGTCATCCAGACCATCCTGCACGTGGCGCGCCAGTTCCCCATCATCCGCTTTGACGCGGCGATGACGCTGGCCAGGCGCCACGTCGAGCGCCTGTGGTTCCCCGAACCGGGCAGCGGCGGCGCCATCCCGTCGCGCGCGGAGCACAGCATGTCGCGCGAGGCGTTCAACGCCGCCATGCCGCAGGAATTCTGGCGCGAGGTGGTGGACCGCGCCGCCGTCGAAGCGCCCGATACGCTGCTGCTGGCCGAGGCTTTCTGGCTGATGGAAGGTTACTTCGTGCGCACGCTGGGGATGCACCGCGTCTACAACAGCGCCTTCATGAACATGCTGCGCGACGAGGAGAACGCCAAGTACCGCTCGCTGATCAAGAACACCCTGGAGTTCGACCCGCAGATTCTCAAGCGCTACGTCGGCTTCATGAACAACCCCGACGAGCGCACCGCGGTCGACCAGTTCGGCAAGGGCGATAAATACTTCGGCATCTGCACGCTGCTGTCTACCTTGCCCGGCCTGCCGATGTTCGGCCACGGCCAGGTCGAGGGATTCGCGGAGAAATACGGCATGGAGTTCCGCCGCGCGCGCTGGGACGAACAGCCCGACCAATACCTGATCGAACGGCACGAGCGCGAGATTGCCCCGCTGCTGCACAAGCGTTATCTGTTCGCCGATGTCGAGCATTTCCAGTTGTATGACTTCTTTACCCCGGACGGCAGCGTCAACGAGGAAGTCTACGCTTATTCCAACCGCTGCGGGGACGAGCGCGCGCTGGTCATCTATCACAACAAGTTCGCCGATACGCGCGGCTGGATTCGTATGTCCGCGGCGGCGACGGTGAAAACCACCGACGGCGGGCAGACGCTGGCGCAAACGGCCGTCGCCGACGGCCTCGGCCTGCGCAACGGCGGCGACGTATTCACCATCTTCCGCGACCACGCGACGGGTCTGGAATATCTGCGTAACAACGCCGAGTTGCACGCGCAGGGCATCTACGTGGAGCTTAACGCATACCAGAGCTATGTATTCACCGACTTCCGCGAGGTGCAGGACAGTGCCGCGCTGTATGCGCGGCTGGCGGCGGCGCTGAATGGACGCGGCGTCCCCAGCATACATGAGGCGCTGGACCAGCTTTTGCTCCAGCCGATACAGCAGCCCTTCCAGGAATTGCTCAACGTCGGCTTCCTGCGCTGGCTGATCGCCGCGCCAGATAGCCCTGCCGTTCTTGACGACATGCTCAACCAGAGCGAGCAGAAGCTGGCGGCGCTGTACGGGGCCGCCCGTGATTATGCCCACGGCGACGCCGATGTCGCCGCCATCACGCGCGACCTGCGCGCTGAACTCAGCCGACTGCTGCAGTTCCCGTCCGCACAGCCCGCAATATTGCCATTGCCGACCGCGCCGGATAACGTGACGACACCCGCGGGAGGTGAGGAAACCGGCGCACCCGCCGTTCCCGCTGTGCAGGCAATTCCAGCGGAGCAACCCGCCGATGTGCTGATACGCCTGCCGGCTGATGCGCCATCGCGCGCCACCGCCTTGATCTGGACATTCGTTCACGCGCTGGGCAAAGTCAGCGGTGCGGATGGCTACGAACAGCGCAGCCGCTCCTGGATCGACGAATGGCAACAGGGCAGAACCATCGTGCAGACCCTGCAGGCGTTAGGTATGAACGAGCCGGGCGCGTCGCAGCAACTGGCGCTGATCAAACTGTTGACCACGCAACAACAGTGGTACGCACAGCACCGCAACCCCAATGGCCTGCTGGAAGCGCTGCTGGTGGATGCGGACGCGCAGCAGTTCCTGCGCATCAACCGCTACCGCGATATCCTGTGGTTCAACAAGGAGAGCTTCGACCAGATGCTGGACTGGCTGATGCTGCCGGCGCGCCTGGGCCGAGGCGAAGTCACCCCCGATACGCTGTTATCTCTACAGGCTGACGAACACATCTTGTATGCGCTGCGGAAGGCGGAAGGGCAGTCTGGTTATCAGGTGGAGAAGCTACTCACGGCGCTGGCAGTAGAATGACGCACGCACACGCCCGCCGCACATAGACGGGACGGCGCATCGCACCCATGATCATCCGCCATCTCTCACTGACCAACGTGCGGCTGTTCGCCCGGCTGGAACTGGATCTGCCGGGCGGCCTGACGATTGTGCAGGGCGATAACGCGCAGGGCAAAACGTCGCTGCTCGAAGCGATTTACTTCCTGGCCACTTCGCATTCGCCGCATGGCGCAGCCGACCGCCAGATTATCCGCTGGGGCGCGGAAGAAGATGCGCCCTATCCCTACGCCATGCTCAAAGCCGACCTGCAGCGCCGCGACGGGCCGCATACATTGGAGATCGGCATCCAGCGCGCCGAGGGCAACCGCCTGCGCAAGGAAATCCGCATCGATCACGCCGCCCGGCGCGGCATCGATCTGGTCGGTCAACTGGCCGTGGTGTTGTTTGTACCGGGCGATGTCGATCTGGTGTCCGGCGCGCCGGCGCTGCGGCGCGACTATCTGGATGATGCGCTGTCGCAGGTGGACGCCGGCTATGTGCGCGCGCTCGACCAATATTCGCGCGCGCTGACCCAGCGCAACGCCCTGCTGCGCCAGGCTCAGGAACGCAGAATCGATCCGGATGAGCTGGAAATCTGGGACGACCAGCTCGTGCCTGCCGGGGTCGAGGTTGCGCTGAAGCGGCGCGAGGCGGTGGGGCAAATGACGCGCCTGGCGATGCCCGTACACCGCGGACTCAGCGGCGGCCGCGAATACCTGCAGATCGTCTATCATCCCAACTTCGACCCGGCCACTCCGCCGGCCATGACCTATCAGCTTGAACTGGACAACACGCGCCCGCCCGGCGGCATGGACAGCGCCGACCTGCAGGTCGCCTATCGCAACGCGCTGACCGGCCGCCGGCAGGAGGAGATGGCGCGCGGCATGACGCTGGTCGGCCCGCACCGCGATGACATGCGCTTTATCGCCAACGGCATCGATCTGGGCGAGTACGGCTCGCGCGGGCAGCAGCGCACGGCGGTGCTGGCGCTCAAACTGGCCGAGGTGGACTGGATGCGCGAGCGCATCGGCGATGAGCCGGTGCTGCTGCTCGACGAGGTGCTGGCCGAACTTGACCCCAGCCGCCGCCAGTCGCTGTTGTCGCGCATCAGCCAGTCGCACCAGACCGTGGTGACCACCACGGATATCAATCGCTTTGACCAGGATTTCGTGCGCCAGGCTGCCATCTTCAGTGTCAACAGCGGCGTCGTGAACCGAGGATAGATATCCACGAATATCCACGAATATCCACGAAAAATAGAATGAGTTTGTTTCACTGTCCTGATTCGTGTTCATTCGCGTAGATTCGTGGATAACTCACGGATTTCCGCGCTTTGGCGTATTGACGCCCTGTGACGCAGCCGGACACAATGATCCATCCCCTCTGTAAAGGTGATTGTATTGTGGATGGACATAAAGCGGTCTCGCTCCTGCGCCTTTGGCTGGTCATCGGAATTGCTTCCCTGGGGGTGGGCCTGCCAACAGCACATAACGCCCGCGCCGCAGCAAGCCATCTGTCTGCGGCGGATATCATCTTCCTGCCGGGAACCGCCCGAATCGAGCCGGCGCTGCAGGATGCCTTGAAAATCGCCCTGGCGGATGCACCGGCGGCGACGGCAAACGCGACTTATTTTGCAGTGACCTCGTTGCAAAGCTCCGGCGACTGGCAACTCATTTCGCTGGCCGGCTTCGCGCGACCGAATGACGCCGGGTCGTGGTCGCTGGAGGATGCAACCTGGGTTGGCATTGCGCTGGCCGAGCGCCAGCCCGACGGCGCGTGGCTGGCGGCTGTTGAAAAAACAAGCGATTTTGCCTTGCTGCTCCAGCGCGCGCCCGACGCGTTGCTGGATGCGAATGCCAAAGCCAGCCTGATGCCCGGGCCGCGCCCGCTGGCCGCCCAGTCCAGCACGTATTACCGTTTCCCGTGGCAACCCGGCGCCAACATGTACTATGGAACACTTGGCATACACGCCGGCGGCTACGCCAGCCTCGGCACCTATCTGGCCGTCGATTTCCTGTCCGATGGCAACACATCCGCAGGACACGCACCCAACATGCTCCTGGCGGCGGCGGCAGGCTCGATCAACTATGTCTGTAAGGGAACTTACAACACGGCCATCCGCATCGGGGAAGTCATGTACCTTCATCTGCAGATTACCAACACGAACCTGTACGTCGGACACTACTTCGGTCAGGGCGATCCGATCGGTCCGTTGCAGCCCGGCTCATTCAGCGATGGGTGCGGTTGGGCCAGCCAGGGCGCAAACTGGTTCCATGTACACTGGGCTTTCCCCGACACCGGCACGTTTCAGGCGGAAGGCTGGACACTCACCTGGACGTCCACAACCACTCTATCCACGGTTCCCTGGCAGCGCGGCTCACTCACCGTTGCGCCCGGTCAATGGATGCATGCCGACAACATTCTTTCCACTTATTTGCCACTCGTTCTCAATTAGAATATAATTAGAGTCGCTTAGATCATGCTTAATAGGTAGGGAATACTGTGGCTCAATTATTCCGCAGGTTGTTTCTGGTGGTCGCCATCGCGGCGCTTGTCATTCTGCCCATGCAGGCTGTCGCTCAGGGAATAACTCCACGTACTGCTCAAGGCGACATCATCATTGTGCCGGGCACGACGCCGCTTGCTGCGCCGGTGGAAGAAGCCATCCGCGCGGCCTTTCGCCGCGCGGGTACGAGGATGAAGCTGAATACCTATTACGCCGCCACCAGCCAGCAGGTCAACAATGGCTGGTACTTCGTCTCGATGGCCGGCTTCGACCAGCTCAATGCCGGTAAGAGCTGGTCGCTGGAAGATGGGCAGGCCTGGTTCGGGCTTGTGCTGGTGACGCGGAGTCCAAACGGCACATTGTCGGGCGCGGTGGAAGGGACGCCGGAATACGCGGCATTGCTCAAGCGCGTCCCACAGAGTGTCCTAAGCCCCTCGGCCCGCCTGAACCTCGACCCGGCGTTTCGCCAGAACGCCGCCCCCCAAGTGCTGCGATTCCCCTGGCAGAGCGGCGCCAGCATGATGTACGGCATCAAGGCGGTGCATGAAGGCGGCTTCGCCATCCTGGGGACATACAAAGCCGTTGACCTGTTATCTGACGGCGATGTAACGACCGGCCACGCGCCAAACAGGCTGCTGGCCGCAACTTCGGGCAGCATCGACTATGTCTGCGACGACGGTACCAGCGTAGCCATTCGTATTGACGATCTGCTCTATGTGCATCTGATGCGCAACCCCAATCTGACGGTCGGACACACTTTCGCCAAAGGCGAGGAGATCGGCCAACTGCGCACCGGCTCATTCAACAGCGTATGCGGATACGCCGATCAGGCGCCCAACTGGTTCCACGTACACTGGGCCTTCCCGGCCGGCGACACATTCCAGGCCGGCGGCTGGACGCTGAACCTGTCGGACCAGTTGTGGCATCGCGGCGCTGAAACACGCGGCATCTACGGCTGGCTGCTGGCCGAAGATGAACCCTGGCACAGCGAGTATTTCAGCGACAGGAACCTTACCACACCATGCGCCGACGCTTACGACTACACCGTCTATGTGTTCAAACAGTTTGGGACGAACGCCCAGCCGCCCGCCGACGGATGCCCATCTCAATCCTACAGCGTCCGCATGACACGCAAAGCCACGTTTGCGGGCGGCGACTACACCTTTCATGTCGAGCGGCGCGGCGCTGTACGCCTGAGCCTGGACGGACAGCCGATCATCAACGCATGGCGCAGCGGCGCCGGCGGCATCGACGCCACCCGCACGCTGTCGGGGGTGCACGAAGTCAAGATTGAGTTCCTCAAGACGATCAACCCGCCCGCCGTCAACGTATGGTGGTATGGCGCAGGCGCGCTGCCGGCGGCCCCTCCGCCTGATCCGGCGCTGTGGCGCGCCGAGTACTTCGGCAATCGCGATCTGCAGGGTCGCCCGGCCGTAGTGCTCAATGAAGACGGGCCGATCAACCACGACTGGGGATCGAACGGACCCGGCTACGACCTGCCCTCCGAGGACTTCAGCGCCCGTTATACGCGCATGGTCGGTTTCGCCTGCGGGCGGTATCGCTTCAACGTGCACGCGGATGACGGCGTGCGCGTGATGGTCGGCAAACAGACCATCGTGGATTCGTGGAAAGAGCAGGTAGGCGATTTCCAACCCGAAGTCAATCTAACGGGCGACTCGCTCCCGGTGAAGGTGGAATACTTCCAGCGCGGTTGGGGGGCGGCTCTGCGCGTGGATTGGGAACTCATCTCGACGAGCGGCTGCGCCGGTTCGAATCCGGATCTGCGCCCCTATGTGCCTTATGGGCAGGCGGCGCCGGTCGTACCTTACACGTTTGCGGGTATGAGCGTCACCAGCACGTTGTATATCAGCCAGCCCACCTACTTCAACTGGTATTTCATCAATAACAGCGTCACGACGACGGTGCGCAGCTTCGCCGTCGAGTTGTATATCGACGGCGCGCGCGTGGCGCGCAACATCTTCACGAATATCGGCCCCGGCCAGGTCGGCGCGGTGAACTATTGGTCCACCACCATCATGACCCCCGGCGAGCACACCTTGAAGCTGGTCGTCGATCCTGACAACAACGTGACCGAGACCGACAAATCCAACAACACCTGGCAGGGGACGTTCACCTGGCAGCCGGCGCGCCAGCAAAGCTCATTTGACTGGTTCGGCGCCTTGAGGACACTCGTGTTGAGCGGGTGGTGACGCCGTCGGATATGTCGTAGGGGCAGACCCGTGTGTCTGCCCGATCAGGGCTGGCACACAGGCCAGCCCCTACGCCCACCCAAACGCCATTCCGGACGTACGGGCAGACCCGTGTGTCTGCCCTGTGCAAGCAGAGGGCTGGCACACAGGCCAGCCCCTACGCCCATCCAAACGCCATTCCGGACGTACGGGCAGACCCATGTGTCTGCCCCATGTATACAGAGGGCTGGCACACAGGCCAGCCCCTACGCCCACCCAAACGCCATTCCGGACGTACGGGCCCTTCGGCCTATGTGTCTGCCCGTGCATACGGGGGCTAATGCACCCACACCCACGTGCCGGGATTTTTTGCGCTGGCCTGCACGTAGTTATAGGGGCCGGTGGGTTGCGCCCAGGTGTAGAACCATTTGGCGTCATGCAGCGACAGGTTGACGCAACCCCGGCTGTGCGGGTAGCCGAATCCGTCGTGCCAGTACGCGCCGTGCAGGGCGTAGTCGGTGTAGAAGAACATGTTGTACGGCACATCTTCCAGATGATATTGCCCAAGATCCGGGTCGCCCGCCGCGTTATACATGGGTTGCGATTTGCTCTTGATCCCGATCTGGAACAGCCCTTTTACCGTTTCCCACTGCGGCAGCCCGCTTGAAACCAGCGAGGCGTAAACCAGCTTCTCGCCCTCGTACGCGGCGATAGTCTGCTCGTACAGGTTGATGGATATCCATTTGCCGTGCAGGTGATCGCTCACGCCGACGCCGTCGGGGGCGCTGCGCGGCGACACGACCGCCAGCGACTGCTGGCGGCACCACTGGTTGTCGCCGATGCGGTACCACAGCGTATCCCCCGCCAGCGCCTTCTCGTAAATCGTCACCACGTCATACCGTTTATAGATCGGCGCGTCGGGGTTGGCATCGCCATCCGGTTCAAGCGCAGGCTGGAAATCACGTAATACCCAGGCAATCGGCTGATCGGGCGCAGGCGTCTGATCATCGAAGGCGCGGCCCTGGAACTGCGACGGGCGGTACAGGACGAGCCGGTCGGCGTGCACCCACTCATTTGCGCCGATTTGCGCCAGCGTGGTGGTGTTCACCTGCGTCGTCGTGATGATCGTCACCCACTCGTAACCGGCCATCTCGCGCACCGGCGCGGTATTGCTGATCGCGTCGGCCGGCGTGGCATAGACGGGCACCTGGCTGTCGGCTGTATTGACATAGGCGTAGACCTTGGTGAAGATGGGATCGGTATCGCCTGGATTGCCTTCCGCGGCGCGCGCAACCAGCGCGGTACAGGCGAACAGCAAGCCGCTCAGCACAACGGCTGCGCCCCATAATATGAACCCGCGTCTCGTCAGCACGCCTGTCAACCTCGCCTGATATCAATCACACCGAGAATATACCTTGACCGTCATTCCTACCGGTTGCTTGACCTATGAAACACCTGATTCGATCCGACGACACGCCCGGATAAGTAAAAACCCAGAACATCAGGTTCTGGGTTGGTAGCGAGAGCAGAAACGCGCCGGCTGCTTATCCTAACGGGATTTTGTCGGCGATAAACCACGCCAATATGGTGATGACGCCCACCAGCAGCGCCGGCTCGTGAAAGGCCTCGCGGTCATCCACAACACTGGACTCGCGCCGCACCAGCTTCCAGAGCTGCTCGGCGAACAGCATCGGTCCAAGCACCGCCGGCACGATGAACAGCCACACCGGGATCACCTGCGCGACCAGGAAGTACACCAGCACTGCCAGCGCGCCGGCGATCGAAGCGACCATCAGCACCTTAGTCCACTTCATGCCGATCAGGTCGGCCGTGTGCCGGATGCCGGCCTTCTGATCCACCACGATATCGCGCAGTTCGTTGTTCAGTTCGCCGTAAACCGAGATGAACACCACGGACAGGAACAGCAGCCAACTGTAGGGCTTGCCCTGATCAAAGGCGAAATAGGCGGCCAGGAACTGCAGGCCGGCCAGCGACAGGCTGTGCGAGATCAGGTCGGCCACCGGAACCGACTTCAACCGGGCGACCCGCCAGGAATACAGGAATGCCAGCGCCAGGCAGAATGCGCCCAGCAGAAACGGCAGCAGCCCCAGCAGGCTGTACAGACCCAGCAGCAGCGCGCTGACCGCGACGCAGGCCGCCTTGCCCATGCGCGGTGAGATCATGCCCGCGCTGATCGGGTTGCGGCGCGCCTTTTTCTCATCCATGGCATCGTCGGGGGCGTCTTCCACGTCGTTGTACATGAAGGCAAACCCGACCACGAGGATATTCGCCGCCAGCACGATCAGGAGGCGCAAATCGAAGTCGCCCCCGCCCAACTTTGCGCCCATCAGTGTGGTGACGCAGACGAACAAAACATATTCGCGGTATCGCGTCAACTGCAGCAGACCTTTCATCGGACGGCGCGCCAGGCGCACCATGGCTCTCAAGGTTGTAGGCATGCCCGCATTATATTGCCATTGTCAAGAGCGGGTAAAATCCACCTCCAGATGCACTTAAAACACCTCGTCCTCAACGGCTATAAAACCTTTGCCAACAAGACTTCCTTCGACTTCACGGAAGGCATAACAGCCGTCATCGGCCCTAACGGCAGCGGCAAGAGCAACGTAGCGGACTCCATTCGCTGGGCGCTGGGCGAGCAGCAGTTTTCGCTGTTGCGCGGGAAAAAGACCGACGACATGATCTTCGCCGGCAGCTCGCGGCGCCCGCGCGCCAGCATGGCCGAGGTGTTACTGACCTTCGACAACAGCGACGGCTTTTTCCCGGTGGAATTCACCGAAATCGCCATCGGGCGGCGCGCCTATCGCGACGGTGCCAACGAGTACCTGCTCAACGGCAACCGCGTGCGCCTGCGCGACATCACCGATCTGCTGGGCCACACCGGCCTGGCCGAGCGCACCTACACCGTCATCGGCCAGGGCCTGGTCGATACGGCGCTGACGCAGCGGCCGGAGGAGCGCCGCGCCCTCTTCGAGGAGGCCGCCGGCATCGGCGCCTACCGCGACCGCCGCGACGACGCGCTGCGCAAACTGGAAGAGACGAGACATAACCTGGAGCGCGTGCGCGATATCCTCACCGAGATCACCCCGCGCGTCGGCCAGCTCGAGCGGCAGGCCACCCGCGCGCGGCAGTACCAGGTGCTGAACGGCGAACTGAAGGAGCATACCCGGCGCTGGTTCAGCTACCATTACCAGCATGCCCGGTCAGCCGTCGAGCGATCCACGGCGGCGCGGGCGCAACTCGACCTGTTCAGTTCGCCGTAAACCGAGATGAACACCACGGACAGGAACAGCAGCCAACTGTAGGGCTTGCCCTGATCAAAGGCGAAATAGGCGGCCAGGAACTGCAGGCCGGCCAGCGACAGGCT
>JAMCQN010000178.1 GCA_023382055.1 Chloroflexota bacterium | reverse complement strand
GCACGCTGGAGATCGAGGGGCAGATGTTCAACCGGGCGCGCTTCTCTCCGGATGGCCGGCGCGTCGTTACCGCCGGCAGCGACAGCGATGCGCAGGTGTGGGATGCGCGCAGCGGTGAGTTGATCCAGCGGCTGCAGGGACATGCCAGCGGGTTGTGGGACGCGGATTTCTCCAGCGACGGGCGCTACGTGGTGACGGCCAGCCGCAGCGGCAGCGTGCGCGCCTGGGACCTCGACAGCGGCGAGGTGTGGCCGCTGGCGCGCGGTCACGGCGACAGCGCCTATACAGCGCAGTTCTCGCCGGACGGTGATTTCGTGCTGGCGGCCTGTTTTGACGGCACAGTGCGGCTGTTCAGCGTATGGCTGGATGACGTGCTGGATATGGCCGAAGCTATGCCGAAGCGCCAGCTCACCCTGGACGAGCAGGATCGCTTGTCGCGCACCCCGGCTGCGGCGTAAGGAAAGAGGGGAGAAGTCAGAAGTCAGAGGTCAGAAAGGAGATGCCAGAAGCAGGAGGCAAGAGACTAGAGACGCCCTGGGGGTAGGGGATTTTGGTGGATACCGACTCGGTATGAATCGCAGCCATCAACAGCGCTCACCGGCTGAAGCCTCCACATCCAGGGCACACACTCCCGGGATCTCAAGTTGAGCGAAGCTCAGCCGGATTCCGGGAGTGAAACCGGTCTGGATGCTGAGGCTTCAGCCGGGCAAGTTCATCCAGCTATGGCCTCGGCAACCAGTCTGAAAGACCTGCCTACTGTTTCAACATCTCATCGTACACCGCGCGGGTCCTGCGCGCGGCGTCCTGCCAGGTGAAACGCGCGGCCTGGCGCGGCCCGCGTTGAGACAGATCGCGGCGCAGGTCGGCATCCGCCAGCACACGCCCCAGCGCCAGCATCCAACCGCGCACGTCCAGCGGCGGAACGAGCAATGCGGCGTCGCCCATCACCTCCGGCAGCGACGACGCATCCGAACACACCACCGGCGCGCCGCACGCCAGCGCCTCCAGCGGCGGCAACCCGAAGCCTTCGTAGACGGAAGGAAACGCGAACGCGTCGGCCAGCGAATACAGCGCCGGCAGATCCTCGTCGGCCACGAAGCCGGTGAATCGCACCAGCCCGGTCAGCCCCAACTCGTGCACGACACGCAGGGTGCTCTCCACCATCCAGCCCTGCCGCCCGGCCACCACCAGGCGGAGTTCCGCCTCCGCCTTCTGACCTCTGCCCTCTGACTTCTGCCCTCTGACCTCCGCCTTCTGATCTCTGACTTCTGACCTCTGTCCTCTGTCCTCTGACTTCTGACTTCTGCCCTCTCCCCTCTGCCCTGTCTCCTCTTTGATCAACTCGGCATACGCCTTGAACAACGTCGCCAGGTTCTTGCGCGGCTCGATGGTGCCCACGGCGAGGATGAAGCGCTCGGGCAGGTGATAGCGCTTGCGGGCGCGCTGCAGCGCGGCCGGGTCGGTCACGCGCCTGAAGCGCGGGTCGACGCCCTCGGCGATCACGCGCATTTTCCCCTCGGGCACGCGGTAGATGCGCTGCGTATCGCGCCGGGATTGCTCCGAAACGCAGATGATGGCGTCGGCGCGGCGCAGGAACAGCGGGAAGCTCAGCGTCAGAAACACACGGTTGAGCAGCAGGTGGTGCTGCGGGTAGAACCTGAAGATCAGATCGTGCACGGTGAAGACCGTTTTGATGCGCTTGAAGCGCGGCAGCAGGTGTTCGGTGGCGTGGAAAATATCCGGCCCGCGCTGATCGGGCGGCCGCGGTATGCCGGCCAGCAGGTCGTCCTGGCCCAGGTTGGCGAGCTGAGCCAGCAGCGCGCGCAATCGCCATGGGCGCGGGGATTGCGCCGTCGAGACGCCCGGCAGCGACCTGATCAAAGCGCTGGGCCGGGCGGTTGCGGCGTCATGATAGAACACGGCGTACTCGCCCTTATGGGCGGGGTCCGCGACCAGCGCGCGGATCAACTCCTCGCCGTAGCGGCTCAGGCCGGCCTTGTTGTGCACCGCCGCCGAGGCGTCGATTGTGATCATCGGGCTAATTCTCGCATGGGCTCATAATAGACGCGAGGGAACATATGAGCCAACCGAACATCATCATCTTCATGACTGACGACCAGGGATACGGCGATCTGTCGTGCATGGGCAATACGGATTTCCGCACGCCGCATCTCGACCGTCTCGCGGCGTCCGGCGCGCGTTTCACCAACTGGTATTCGAACTCGCCGGTGTGCTCGCCGTCGCGCGCCGCGCTGTTGACCGGCCGCTACCCCGGTCATGCGGGCGTGCGCGCCATCCTGGCCGGCCACCGCACCGCCACCGGCCTGCCCGCGCGCGTGCCCAGCCTGGCGACGGCGCTCAAGCGGCAGGGCTACCGCACGGCGCTGTTCGGCAAGTGGCACCTCGGCCTGGCCGAGGGCAGCCGCCCCACCGACCACGGCTTCGACGAGACGTTCGGCTTCATGGCGGGCTGCGTGGATTACTACAGCCACATTTTCTATTGGGGCATGAATACGGGCTGGCCGGGTATGAACCCGACGCACGATCTGTGGCGCAACAATCGCGAGACATGGGAGTACAACGGGCGCTATCTGACTGAGTTGATCACCGAGAAAACCGTGGATTACATCCGCGGTGCGGCGCAGCAATCGCAGCCGTTCTTCGCCTACGTGGCCTACAACGCGCCGTATTACCCCATGCACGCGCCGCCGAAATACATGCAGCGCTTCGCCGACCTGTCGTGGGATCGCCAGATCATGGCGGCCATGATCAGCGCCGTGGACGACGGCGTGGGCGAGATTGTGGCCGAACTGGAGCGCCGAAACATCCGCGACGATACGCTCATCTTCTTCATGTCGGATAACGGCCCCTCGCGCGAATCGCGCAACTGGCTGGATGGGCGGTCCGATCCGTATTACGGCGGTTCGACCGGCTGGTTGAAGGGACACAAGTTCAGCCTGTTCGAGGGCGGCATCCGCGTGCCCGCGCTGATGAGCTGGCCCGCCCGCATCCCGCCCGTCCAGGTTATCGACGCACCGCTGGCGGCGATGGATATTTTCCCCACCTGCCTGCAGGCTGCCGGCGGCGCGGCGGCGGATTATGCGCTTGACGGGCTGGACATCATGCCGGTCGTCGCCGATGGGCGCGCCGCGCCGGAGCGCGATCTGTTCTGGGAGATGGACGCCCAGACGGCCATGCGGCGCGGGCCGTGGAAGCTGGTGCTGAACGGGCAACTGGTGGAAGGCGAGCCGCCGGCGGACCCGCTATGGCTGTCCAACCTCGCAGACGACACGGGCGAACACGCCAACCTCAGCGCGGCGCATCCGCGTGTGACGGCGGAACTGGCGGCCGCCGCGCGCGCCTGGCGCGAGATGCTGGAACAGCGCTGGCAGGCCGACTGGGGACCGCACGTCAGCGGCATGACGGGCAAAGATTCATCCGCGAATAGAGCAGAAAGATAAACCACGGATTACACAGATTTCACGGATGATGAGCAGAGATTTATCCGCGAATCTTCACGAATAGACACGAATAGAGCAGAAAGATTGACCACGGATTGCACAGATTTCACGGATAGGGAAATCAGATGTTTGAATCTGCGTCATCCGTGTAATCCGTGTCATTCTTATTCGTGCGGATTCGCGAAGATTCGTGGATTCAAGGTGTGGAATAATCCGCGAATCTTCACGAATAGACACCTGCGCCATGCGGCCAGCCTCCGGGCGCAGCAGGCCGGTGTGGAATAATCCGCGAATCTTCACGAATAGACACGAATAGAGAAGAAGAATAAACCACGGATTGCACAGATTTCACGGATGATGAGCAGAGATTTATCCGCGAAACTTCATGAATAGACACGAATAAGAATGACACGGATTTCACGGATGACACGGATTCGCACGGTAGATTCCTGCATCTGTGAAATCCGTGTAATCCGTGGTTAAACCTCTTTGTGCTGGTTCGCGGATTCACACCAGTCCAAGCGCGAGCAGGCCGCCCCAGACCAGCAGGCCGCCGGCGAAAACCCACACGATATCCAGCTTGAAGAAGCGCACTGCCACCAGCGCGGCGGCGGCCAGCGTCAGCGTGGCCGGGCCGCTGATGGCGATGCCGCCCAGTTGCAGCGCCATCACCGTGAGCAATCCGACGAAAGAGGCCAGCACGCCCGCCAGCGCCCCGCGGATCAGGCGCAGGCTGCGCAACCGCGTGAAGACCTCGGTGAAAATCAGCGTCATGGCGAAGGAAGGCGCGAACATCGCGAAGGTCGCCAGCGCCGCGCCGGGTATGCCGCCCAGCTTGAATCCGACGAACGCGGCGGTGATCAGCACCGGGCCGGGCGTGATCTGTCCCAGCGCGATGCCGTCGGCGAACTGCGCCGGCGTCAGCCAGTGATAAGTGTCTACGACGTCGGCCTGCACCAGCGGCATGATGGTGATGCCGTTGCCGAAGGCCACCGTGCCGATCTTGAAGAACGACAGCCCCATCCGCCCGACATCGCTCAGCAGCGCGGCCGCGTAGACCGCTGCGGCGATGACGGCCACGGTCACCAGCCCGATCGACAGCCAGCGCCGCAACGGCGCACGCTCCGCCGGCGCGGCCATGTGAGCCGCGGGCAACGGCGCTGCGTTGGGTGTCAGCAGCAGCGCGCCGAGCGCGAGCGAGATGCCCACGATCAGGACGGGGTTGGCCTTGAACAGCAGCGCGCCGAACGCTGCCAGAGCGATCAGCGCGTGCAGGCGGCCTTTCAGCACGCGCTCGCCGAAATCCAGCGCCAGGTGTGCGATGATGCCCACCACAATCGACTCCAGCCCCGCAAACATCGGCTTGACCCACGGCACGTTGCCGGTGTTGAAGTAGACGAATGACAGGATCAGCATCAGGACGAACGAGGGCAGGACGAAGCCCAGCGTGGCGAGGATGGCACCCGGCACGCCGCGCAGTTTGTAGCCCACATAGGCGGAGAAATCCACCATCATCGGGCCGGGGTAAAGCTGCACCAGCGCAAAGCCCTCATCCACTTCGTCGACAGTCAGCCAGCCGCGGTCGACAGCCAGCGCCTTGAGCTTAGGGATGATCGCGATGCCGAAGGCGGTGAAGCCGGCCGTCAGGTAGGCCAGCAGGATGGTGAGCAGGCCGACGCGCGGGCGGGGCGTCGCGATCGCCTGGGCGGTGACGGTTGCGTTTGTGACCATGATGTGATTTTCAATTTGTCGACTGTAGCACAAGTCTCGCGAGGTGCGGCCCTAACCAACACTCACTGGGGCAGCGGATGGTTGAGGGCGCGTTGAATAGTGCGGCAGTATCTATTCATACTGCTCGGTGTCAAGGGAAATAGTCACGCTGTCATTCCGACAAGCGAAGCGCGGAGGAATCTTCGACGATGATGTCCCCAGGGACGGGGGCAAAGAGCGGCGAAAGACTAAAGGGATACTGTTGGCAACCAACTTGCGCCGGTAGTGGGTAGCCTACTCATCGCCCGGGCCGACTCGCGAGAGTGTCTGTTCCGACTCGCTATTCATCATGTTCATCTTCCGGGTCATAGTCATACTGGTCGTTCATCCCGATGTCAGGTGACGTCCCCGTGGTGCCGTGTTTGGCTATATCGCCCGAGATCATCGTCGCCACATCCTTGGTGTATTCCTTGGCAAAGCCGTGGCCCTTGCCAGAGCCGCGATGAGTGCGAGCGTTCTTGTGCTTGGTGCCTTCGGTGTAGTAGGAACCCACGAAGAAACTCACGGGATCGAACTTGTTGGCGAACAGATCCACGCTGAGGATCTGCGACGGGAACATGACCGCGTTGCCCGCGTAGATGAGTTTGATGTACTTGTTCATATCCTCCGTGATCATCCTGGTCATCTGCTTGGCAACCACCCGCTTGGGGAGTTCCTTTTTTGACTTGGCATACTTGGGCTGCTCGCGCAGGCGCAGGCGCGCCTTCCACATGTACTCAAGCCCGTCTTTATCTTTCATCAGGTGCTTGAAGGCATTCCCGACTGCGTTGTCGGACTTGATCGTGCCGCGGCTGTGCGCCGAGACGACGACGCGCGTGCGGGTCTTGACGGCGTTGAGCATGATCTTTTCCTGCTGCTTCGTCGCTTCGCCGCCGATGCCCAGCTTGTTGTCCAGGCATTCCATCACGTCGCCAAAGAAGCCGATGGAAGAACTGTAGGTGTACAGGATGTCCACCCCATCGCCGCCGACCTGAGCCAGCAATTGATCGAACAACGTCTGCGCGCTCTTCAAGCCGGACTTCGGCTTGACCGCCATGCCGTTGATGTGGGTCACTTTGGGTTTCCATTCTGGCAGAGGTACGGGGTCTACTTCTTCGATCTCGGGCAGCTTGCTGCCTTCTGTGTTGAGCGAGTTGCGGTCGACGATGCCGACAACCGCATACATCGGGCTGCCGTCCTTGTTGGTGCGAGGTTCGCCTTGGTCGTCCACGGCCTGCTGCACCTGCTGGATGCCGAACTTGGATACGCGGAACTGCACGGCGTTCAACGACTTGTACGGATCGGCCTTGCCCCGCGCCTTGTCGACGCCGTGCTTGATGGCCATGCCGCCTACGACGGGCGCGATGATCGGCGACAGGCCGACTCCCAGCGCGCCGACGGCCGCCATGCCCAGCCCGCCGCCGCCCCATTTGGCGCCCACGCCCAGCCCCTTGCCGAGTTTCTTCATACCGCTCTTGAACGAGCGGTGCACCTGATTCGCGCCGCCCTGCTGTACGACGTGCGTCAACTCGTGCGCCAGTAGATGTTTGCCGCCTGCCGAGCCGGGGTTGTACGCGCCCTCCGCCATGTAGATGTGATTGCTGTGGGTGAAGGCCTGCGCGCCGATCGAGCGGCTGAGCGAATCCGACTGGCTGCCGGTGTGCACGCGCACGGCGTTGAAATCCGCGCCGAAGCGCGGCTCGAACTGCGCTCGCAGGTCGGAGGGCAGCGGTTTGCCGCTGCTTTTGCTCGCCGACAATTGCTGCTCCACGCCCTCGCCGGCATCGAAGCTGCCGTGCATATCCACCTCGCGGCGTTGCGCCAGCGGGGTGATCGACGGCGCGGCTTTGCGTTGCGCGCCGGTCTCGTCTTCCTGGCGCGACACATCGGCGCCGCCGGCCGCATTCGCTGACATCACCTGCGTAGCCACCCGGTCAGCCTCGCGCTCATACGGGTCATCGGCGGCTCCGACTGTCAATTTCGCCTGGATGGCTGCGCGCCTGCCTGCGATCAACCGGCTCACAGCCCGGTTCCCAATGGCGCGCTGCAGGTGCAGTACCTGCCCCGGATTTACGGCATCCGGCCTGGTCATGAACTGCCGCACGATGTCAGCCGTATTGGCCTGCGAGGCGGGTGATTCTCGTTGGGCGGTCTGGGGTCTGTTGGACCGCTCGCGTTTAGATGTCTGGACGCTTCGCGTCTGATCTGCCTTCGCCACCACATGCACCTCCACCAGGACAACACACCGGAAAATACATTACAAACCTGTAAGGTCGGTTGCAGTGAGAGATGCGCGAAGATTCTTACAGTTGGGCGCTAGTATAGCACCCGGCCGGCTACACAAATCCTTTTTGCCGCAGGAGTTCCGCGACAGCCGCATTGTGGGATTGATACGCTTCGTCTATCTTTTCTTGTTCCTCTTGCGTCGCATTCGCTGGATAGACGATGAACTCCTCGTAGGTCGGCAGGCGCTGCATCGCGCCGGATGCATAAATCCGCTCGTGCCTGGCATTGGTCATGCGATGGTTGGCAAAAAAGTCGAGATACTCTCCCTCTTGATCGGCGCCGAACAGATACTGGATCGACCAGCCATGAGACCGAATCTCTCCCTGTTGGCGAGTGGACAACGCTTCTTCCGGCAGGCAGATCTGCCAGCGGTCAAAATATCCGGCGAATCTGGCAGCGATGAGGCTCGTGGTCACTACCGTTCCTTCTTCATCCGCTCGATCTCGGCCTGGCTGAGCTGCGGGCCTTCCTTGCCTTCGACGCCCAGCGCCGCGCGTTGCGCTGTGCGCCAGCGCGCCAGCCGCTCGGCCACGGTCTGCTCGTAGCCGATATCGCTGGGAGCGTAGAAGGTCATGCCGGATATCTCGCGCGGCAGGTAATTCTGCGCCACGAAGTGCTCGTCGAACTCGTGGGGATACCGGTAGCCTTTGCCGTGCCCCAGCCCCTTCGCGTCGCGGTTGGCGTCTTTCAGGTGGTCGGGCACCTCGCCGGCGCCCTCGGTCTCGATCTGCGCGCGGGCGCGGAAGTAGTTGCCGGCGGAGTTCGACTTCGGCGCGGTCGCCAGATAGAGCGTGGCTTCCACCAGCGGGTAGATACCCTCCGGCATACCCACCCAGTCGAACACTTGCGATGCGGCGGCCGCTACCACCATGCCCATCGGATCGGCCAGGCCGATGTCCTCGCCCGACAGGATGAGCAGGCGGCGCATGATGAAACGGGGGTCTTCGCCGGCGTAGACCATCTTAGCCAGCCAGTACAGCGCGGCGTCGGGGTCGCTGCCGCGCACGCTCTTGATGAAGGCGCTGATCGTGTCGTAGTGCGCGTCGCCTTCCTTGTCGTACAGCACGGCGCGGCGCTGGATGCTGTCCTGCGCCACGTCGCTGTCGATGTGCCTCACCCCCTGCGCATCCGGCGGGGTGGATTCGACCGCCAGCTCCAGCGCGTTGAGCGCGTTGCGCACGTCGCCGCCGGCCACCTGCACCAGGTGCGCCAGCGCGTCGTCGTCGAGTAACGTCTCGCGCCCGCCGTAACCGCGTTCCGCGTCCTGCAGCGCGCGCAACACCAACCGGCGCACGTCGTCGTCGGTGAGCGGTTTGAGTTGGAACAGGCGCGAGCGCGAGATCAGCGCGCTGTTGACTTCGAAGTAAGGGTTCTCCGTCGTCGCGCCGATCAGGATGATGGTGCCGTCCTCGACGTGCGGCAGCAGGGCGTCCTGCTGCGACTTGTTGAAGCGGTGAATCTCATCCACCAGCAGGATGGTGCGCTGGCGGTACATCTTGCGGCGCTCTTTGGCGTCGGCTACCACGCGCCGGATGTCGGCCACACCGGCCATGACCGCGTTGAGGATTTCGAAGTGGCTTTTGGTTTTATTGGCGATTATCCAGGCCAGGGTGGTCTTGCCAGTGCCGGGCGGGCCCCAGAAGATGAGGCTGGAGAACAGCCGATCCGCCTCGATGGCGCGCCGCAGCAGTTTGCCGGGGCCGACGATGTCCTCCTGGCCGACGAACTCGTCCAGCGTGCGCGGGCGCATGCGCAGCGCCAGCGGCGATTCGGTTTTTGCGCGTTCGGCCTGGGCCTGGTCAAATAGATCGGTGGGCATATGGGGATGATAGCACCGAGATGGGCGCCGGAGCGGGTTGAATGGTGTGCTCCTTGCGAAGGCTCACAGCCTTCGCAAGGATAGCAGTTGGGCTGCGGGAACGGTTGCTTGTGCCCTTGAACGATCCGCATCACAATCAGGTTTAGCATCATGACAAGAAGCCTTTGCTGGGTGCACAACCTATGTGTTGTCCACGCTGTCAACCTTATCTCAGCCAGCAGATGCAATGATTGGTCAACTCTATGATGGAGATGTCTGACTTCTTGCAGAAGTCAGACATCTTAGCATTTTCCTTAAAACGGTTGCGCGCTGAACAACGACAGGAACAGCACCGCGGTAGCGAGGAAGGCCGCGTTGCGGCGCGCGTCCAGCGGGGTGATGTCGTTCAGGGGCTGAGCGTGTTGCACGCCGCTCAACAGCGCGAAACCCATCCACACGAACCAGGTGGTCGATACCGTGAACCCCAGGACGGCCATGACCGCGATGGTGGCATAGCCGATCCAGGTAGCCCAGCGCCGCCCCAGCGCGGCGTAGGCGATGTGCCCGCCGTCCAGTTGGCCCACCGGCAGCAGGTTGATCGCGGTGATGATCAGGCCGAAGCGCGCGGCCAGCAGCACCGGGTTCAGCAGGATGCCGTTCGTCAACGCATCGGGGCGGAACAGCGAGATCAGGCCGTCGATCAACAGCGAGCGGTGCGAGGGCGCCGGCATATTGCTCACGGTGCTCATCAACAGCCCGACGACGAACAGCGGCAGCGCCACCAGCAGCCCGGCGATCGGCCCGCCCACGCCTACGTCGAACAGCGAGCGCTTGTTCTCCACCGCGCCGCGCATCTGGATGAACGCGCCGAATGTGCCCAGCCCGAACGGGGCCGGGATGAAGTACGGCAGCGTGACCGGCAGGGCGTGCCGGCGCGCCTGGATGTAGTGGCCCAGTTCGTGCACGCCCAGGATCGTCAGCAGCGTGATCGAGAATGGCAGCCCATACTGGACGATGATCTGCAGGGTGGGCAGGCTCTGCCCGGCCTGCACGCGGCTGGCGTACATGCCGCCAAAGAGGGTCGTTGTGACGATGGTCGCCGCGAACAGCAGCGCGTTCAGCCAGCGCCGTTCGGCGAAGGCCGACTGCAGCTTGCCCTTGATCGCTACGATGACCTGGTTCTGGCCGGCTTCGTTCTCGCGCAGCAGCGGAATATAGCCCAGCTCCTCGAAGCGCGCCTTGAGCTTGTCAAACGCTTCTTCGGCTTCCACGATCAACTGGCCGCTGAAGGCCACCGCGCGGTCAACCTCGACCTGCGCGTTTTCGATCCGCATCACATCGGTGATGCGCGTGCGCAACTGATCCAGCGCAGACTGGTTGCCCGCCGCCTCACTGTCGCTGTGTTCGCTGTTCTTGTCCATTTCCATCCCGGTTCCGGCCCGACGCACCTGCTTCATAATGGTTCTCGATGCCCAGTATGACGATAACGATGCTGCATTAGAAGACACTTATTTTAAGCGAGGAATTGTCTGACAGTAGTCACGATGATCCTCATGCACCATATACTTGAGGTAGAAAAACGGCGCCCAGGCCAGCACGCCCTGAATGATCAGGATGGCCGGCAAATGCGCGCGGATTAACAGGATCACAACCTTCATTTTAACCCATGAATAAGGCGCTTGAGCATCAAATCGCCCTGGAACAGGGCGAAATCCGGCACGTCGGCGTGATGGATCTGGGATCGAACACGGCGCGCCTGGTGGTGTACGCCTTTGAGCCGCACACCACCTATAAACTGACCGACCAGGTGCGCCAGCGCGTGCGCCTGGCCGAAGGGCTGGGCGAAAACCAGCGCCTGCAGCCCGCCCCCATCGAGCGCGCCGTCGAAACCCTCAATCTGTTCCGCTCGCTGTGCCAGGCCTCGCGCGTGCCGCATATCATCGCGGTGGCGACCAGCGCCGTGCGCGATGCGCAGAACCAGGGCGAATTCCTGCGCCAGGTCAAGCGGCGCACCCGGCTCGACCTGCGCGTTCTGAGCGGCACGGAGGAGGCTTACTATGGCTTCCTGGGCGTCACCAATACGCTGGACGTGCGCAATGGGCTGATGTTCGACCTGGGCGGCGGCAGCATCCAGATCACGCGGGTGGCCGGCCGCAAAGTGACTCACAGCGTCAGCCTGCCGCTGGGCGTGGTGCGCATGACGGAACAATTCATGCCAGCCAACCCGCCGACGCGCAAGCAGGTCGCAGCGTTGCGCGATGACGTGAGCGGGCAATTCGGCCAACTGGACTGGCTGCCGGCGGATCGGGATGCGGACGCAGGCGCTTTGGTCGGCATGGGCGGCACCGCGCGCGCACTAGCCAAGCTCGATCAGGAATCCCGCCGCTATCCGCTGGAACGCATTCACGGCTACGTGCTGACGCTGGAGCGGCTGGATGCGCTGATCGACCGCATGAGCGGGCTGGACACGCGCGGGCTGCTCGCCATGCCCGGCATGAACGCCGACCGTGTGGACGTGATACTGCCGGGCGCGCTGGTCGTGCGCGAACTCATGCGGCTCAGCGGATACAACTGCATTACGGTCAGCGGCGCCGGCTTGCGCGAAGGGGTGTTCTTCACCGAATTCCTCAAGGGCGCCCGCTCGCCGGTCATCCCCGACGTGCGGTCATTCAGTATCGAAAACACGTCGCGCCAGTACGGCGCCTGGAACGACCACGCCCGGCACGTGCGCAAGCTGGCGCTGGAACTGTTCGACCAGTTGCGGGAGCTGCACGGCTACGGCGCGTGGGAGCGCGAGATACTCGGCGCGGCCGCATTGCTGCACGATATCGGTTACGCCATCAGTTTCTTCGACCACGACGAGCACTCGCAGTATCTGATCCTGAACAGCGACTTGTCGGCCTACACCCACCGCGAACTGGCGATGCTGGGTCTGATGGCGCGCTATCACCGCAAGGGCGAGGTGGCATGCGGCGCCATGTGCGACCTGCTGGAGAAGGACGATGAGCGGCGCGTGTCGGTCATGGCCGCTATGCTGCGCCTCTCCGAATACCTGGAGCGCGGGCGTCGCCAGGCCGTGCGCCAGCTCACCTGCAACATCGGCGCGGCGGAGATCGTCATCGCGGCCCGCACGCGCGGCGACGCGTCTATTGAGCTGTGGGAAGCCGGCCGAAACACCGGCCTGCTGGAGAGCGTCTTCAACCGCTCCATCCGCCTTGTGAAAGAGTGACGCCGTCGGGGCACGCACACAGGCGTGCCCGTACGTAATTCCCTAATCCTGGATATGAGCAGGCGAGAGCAGAAGGAGTATGAAAGTGTCCAAAGTGAAGAAAGCGATGCCCGCAATTCCAAAGTTTGACAGTGAGGAGCAGGAACGTGAGCCTCTTACCTCACACGACTCGACGGACTACGTTAATTGGCAGCAGGCCAGGCGTGTCAAGTTACCCAACCTGCGCCCAACTACACGGACGATATCGATTCGCCTGCCCGTGTCGATGATCGAGAGCCTGCAGGTTCTGGCCAACAAACGCGATGTGCCGTATCAGTCGCTGTTGAAGATGTATGTCGCCGACCGGATCGAAGAAGAACTGCGCTCGGCAGGGGCACCGCATCAATCCTGACTGAAAATAACCTTGCGATTGCGCGTCCCGCTATCTGGTAAAGTACCTCCTGTAATGGCAGACAAAGATGCTCCGCAGGAGCATATCGCGGTGTCGCTGGGCTGGCGGCTGGCCGACGACCGCTGGGTGAAGGCGACCTACGACGCGCGGGTGGTGAGCTACGAAGCCGACAAGGATCGCTGGCTGGTGGTGCTGGAGGATCAATTGACAACGCCCGCCGACCTGGCCGGCGAGGATGCCGAACTGCGCGGCCTGATTGCCAGCCTCGCCGGCAAGTGGGCCTACGTGCCTGCGGCAGCTCGTGACGGCGTCACCCTGCCGCTCAAATACGCCACACTCACCGGCGCGATCCGGTTCTTTTATGCGGGGGACCCGAGAAGAAGAGATTAGAGATTGGAGATTGGAGATTGGAGATTGGAGGTCAGAAGTCAGAGGCTAGAAGCAAGAAACAAGAGGCAAGATGCGAGAGGTAAGAGGCGAGAGGTAAGAGGCGAAAGGCAGATGAGACGCAACCTGTCATCCCGCGAAGCGATGAAGAATCTCGAATCTCCAATCTCCAATCTCTTTTCCCAATCTCTCCTGATGCACCATGCAGCGACTGACATATAACCAACTCGCTTACTATCAGTTTGACAGCCTGCAGGCCGATGGCGTGCGGCATGGGGTGTTCACGCGGCTGGGCGGCGTGAGCCAGTCGTACTACAGTTCACTCAACCTCAGCCGCAGCACCGGCGACGCGCCCGAACCCGTGCGCGAAAACCGCCGCCGCATGTTCGAGGCGCTGGGGCTGCGTATGGAGGACTCGCTGACCTCGTGGCTGGTTCACTCCAACACGGTGCGCGTGGTCGGTCTTGCCGACCTCGGGCAGGATGACGTGCACGCCGACGCGATGGTGACCAACACGCGCGGGTTGGCGCTGACGCTGCGCTTCGCCGATTGCGTGCCGATCCTGTTTCACGACCCCGTGCGCAAGGCCATCGGCATCGCCCATGCCGGCTGGATGGGCATCGTAGTGGGTGTGCTGCCGGCGACGGTTAGGGCCATGCGCGACGCCTTCGGCAGCGATCCGCGCGACATCCGCGCCTGCGTCGGCCCGTCCATCGGTCCCGATCAGTTCGAGGTGGGCGAGGATGTGGCAGCGCGCATCCAGGCCGCCGTGCCGGAGAACATCGTCATGCCGCCCCGCGGCGATGCCCTGGACCATGCGAAACCGCACGTTGATCTATGGCGTTCCGCGCGGGCGCAGTTGCGCGCCGCCGGCGTGCAGCAGGTTGAAATTGCGGGCTTGTGCACCGCCAGCAACACAGCGGAATGGTTCTCGCACCGCGCGGAGAAGGGCAAGACCGGGCGCTTCGGCGCGGCGATCGTGCTGGAAGAGTAATGAGACTACGGCGCAGGAGCCGACGATTTGTGTTCGCCCGGCAGTTGGACTGCCGGGTCTGCTGTCGCGGTAAGGAAGCCCCCTTCTGTGCCACGATGGCGATTCTGTTGGCGAATCTCATTCGGTCGTCGATGATCACGCATAGACTCCCGGAATCTCAAGCTGAGCTTTGCTCAGCCAGATTCCGGGAGTCTGGGTTCTCGTAACCCATTTCGCCAACAGTCAAGATGAGCCTGGCGGCGCACCGCAAGGCATGAAAACAGCCTGCCTATTTTCATATCAGAATCCAATGGCTGCAACAACTCAAGCGGTGAATTTACTGTAACGTCAGTACGGGATAAGCCGCCTCCAGCCGCAGAGTTGTTTCAAGGCCCAATGACGGCTTCTTGGGCTGCAGGCAACAGGCAATCAGCCCGCACACGAGTGTGACCAAGAAGTTGAGGAAACTGCGATGGCGGGTGTGCTCGATCTGCGAGACGTTTTTGAGCTGATCGATGATAGTCCCCACGATGGCACGCTTGCGCAGCAGCCGCCGAAGGCGTGTCGGCCAGCGGCATCAGGCGATTCTTCATGTTCTTCTTGAGCCTGGTAATCAACTGCAGGTCGAAAGCGTCACGCGCGTGAAGGCTGGTTCCGCCTGGCTACCGGGCGCGAGGTGCGCCTGAAGCACGCCTATTTCATCACCTGCCAGTCTGCCGTGAAGGACGCGCAGGGCGAAGTGGTGGAACTGCGCTGCACCTACGACCCGGCTTCGCGGGGCGGCAGCGCGCCGGGCAAGCCGGTCTTTAACCGCACGGTGACGCTGAAGGATACCTGGGCCAAAGCCGAGAAACAGCCGCAGGGGAAGAAGAGGTAACACGAAAAACCTCACAGGTCTGGCAGGTCGCGCATACGCCGACACATCCGCCTGGCTGAGGTTGGGAAGAAGAAGTAAAAAACCTCACAGGACTCCAAGTCCTGTGAGGTTTCAGTCTCGGATCTTTACCGGTTTTCTACGCGTTCAACGACTGGCGCAGCGCGGTCAGCTTGCCGTTTACGCTGCCGTCGACGATCTTATCGCCCACGCGCACGACCAGCCCGCCCATGATGGTAGGGTCGACGTCGAAAGTCACTTCGCCCAGTTGGCCCACCTGCCGGCCCAGGTCAGCCTTCACGGCGGCCTGTTCGTCGGCGGACAGCGGCAGCGCCGAGGTGACGTTCACGCTGGCGGGACCGCTGATTTCAACGCCGGACAGCAGCGTGGCCGGCACCCTGGCGAAGAAGTCATCGATCAGCACGCGCTGGCGTTGCGCATCCAGCGAATCGCCGATGATTTTGTTGGCGGCGGCCATCGCCAGCGCGCCCACCTGCGAGCGCAGGCCGGCCAGCATCTGGTTGCGTTCCGCGATCGCGTCGATGCGAGCCTGCTGCTTGATGTGCTCGGCCTCGCCCTGGGCGTCCTTGCGGATGCGCTCAACTTCCGCCTGCGTGTTCTGCATCGCCTCGGCGCGCAGCTTCTGCGCCTCGATGGTCGCCTCGCTCAGGCGCGCCTGATAGTCGCGTTCGACATTAGCCAGCCGCTCGTCGGCTTTACGGGCGTTCTCCAGGCTCTCCTCGATGCGCGCGCGGCGATTCTCCAGCCCCTTCAGGATCGGCTTGATGATCAGCCCGTTCAGAAACAGGATGAGGAAGACGAAGTTCACGATCTGCGCGATCAGCAGGAAGGCGTTGATGCCCAGACCGCTGAAAGCATCACCGCCGCCTTCCGCCATCACTTGGGTAATTGCCGGTAATAACAAAGCAAATCTCCTTTTACAGATAGAGATTGGAGATTAGTGATTGGAGATTGGAGATTTAGATTAGCGGCGTTACCGCTTCAATCTCAAATCTTTAATCTCTAATCTCTATCATCCAATCTCTCTTTCCTAGATGGCGAATAACAGCAGGAATGCGATGACCAGCGCGAAAATCGCCAGCGATTCCGCGAAGGCGATGACGAGAATCATGTACGTCTGCAATGTCGAGGTCACTTCGGGGTTGCGCCCGATTGAGATCAACGCCCCCAGACCTGCCAGCCCGATGCCGATGCCGGGTCCAATCATGCCCGCGCCGCCGGCGATGCCCGCTCCGACGAGTTTACCAAGTTGCTTTGCTGCTTCTGGATCCATTAAACCTTCTCCCTTAATGTCGTCCTGTTGAATTAAATGTCGATAGTTAGTGTTTAGTGTTCGGTGTGCGCTACAGCCAGCGATGTGAACACCACGATGAGCATCATGAATACGAAGGCCTGGATGATCGCGATGGCAAACTCCAGCGCCAGGAACAGAGTCGGCAGGATCATCGGGAAGATGAACGCCATAACGAACACGAGAATCGACCCGGCAAACATGTTGCCGAAAAGTCGGAACGAGAACGAAATGATGCGGATGAACTCCGACAGCAGTTCGAGGAAACCGACCCCAAACTGAATGTAATTGGTCAAACCCGTCATGCCCGAACCGGCATGCCGCAGGGTGTTGATGCGGAAGAAATTGCTGAAGTAGCGCACGCCGTTGGCGCGCACGCCCTGGATTTCGATGAAAATGAACGCCACCAGCGCCATCGCCAGGGTGGTGCTGAGGTCGGATGTCGGGCGGCGCAGGAAAGGGACGACGGTGATGCCGCCCGCGCTGCTCTGTTGAGCCTGCGTGTCGGACGTGATCGACGCCTGAGGCTGTCCGGTCGCGCCGGCGACGGGCGGATAGTTGCAATCCTGAGCGGCGCTGGTTTTGACCTGCTGGCCGGTCAGGACGGTGGCGCCGCCGATATTCACCGAGCAGAAGCCGCCTGTGGCGACATGCTCGACCACGCCGATCGACTCGTGACCCGGGATCAGCTCAAAAAAGCCTGCGATCATGATGAACGTGAACGCCGCAACCGCGATCGGCACGACCGCGCGCGCCCGCGCGCCCAGCGTTGGTACGATGTAGCTCTTATAGAGCATCTCGATATAGGCTTCCCAGGCGTTGGTGAACCAGTTGTTCGGCTTGATGCCGATGCCGCGGCGGCCCAGGATGACCAGCACGATGATGACCGCATCGACGATCAGGGTCGTAAAGAGCGTGTTGTACAGCCCGACTTTCAGCCCTGCGATGTCAATCGTCGGCTGGATGAGCAATTCGCCGGGCACCACGATCGTGGGGATGAACGCCGTGAACTTGACGTTCTGCCCGTTGATCGGCAGCACGATGCCGCCGCCGAAGTTGCCCAGCATACAACCCAGCGCACAGGCAAATATCAGAATGGCGAGGAGCAGAATTGTTCTTGGTTTCATGTGTCTTTTTTACGTTGTCCAACATCGACCCTGTATTGAAGTTTACCGGCAATACGCGTGAAACGCTAGTGCTCTGCATGAGCCAGTGGATCGGCTCGCGCGTCCTCGTCCTGTTGATGATCTTGCAGCGGTGAGCGCTTGCTGTCCAGATAAGCCTGGTATTCCCGGCTCGCCCGGGCTGACGCGCGCATAGCCAGGTGATACGTCAACCAGACGGACAGGGGCAGGCTGACGAAAGCCAGCGCCAGGATAAAGAGCGGCTTTGTGCCGAAAGCGCCATCCAGGAAAAACCCGAGCGCCAGCGCGCCGATCATCAGTCCTCCGACGATGGCGGCGACCTGCGCGACCATCGCCGCGACTACCCCCGGGGGCAGCGCGCGCGACAATACCACGAGAGGTGATTCCTTCCGGCTATTCATAAGCGCGTGAATTCTAGCACAGCCGCTAATTCAAAAACGACTTGGCCGCCGCCAGCGCCAGGTCCCAGAACGGCGTTGAAATGATCGTGATCAGCAATACCGCCGCCGAGGTGATAATGACCACCCAGCGCGTCATCACCGGCGCCGGGAATGGCCTGGCCTCGTTCGGGCTGCGGTCCACATACATCGCGCGCACCACGCCCAGATAATAGAATACCGAGATCAATACATTGATGACCCCGATCACCGTCAAGCCCACCAGCGTCTCGTTGATGGCCGAGCGGAAGAGGAACAGCTTGCCGACGAAACCCACCAGCGGCGGCGCGCCGGTCAGGCTCAACAGCACAGCGACCATGCCCAGCGCCAGGTACGGCGAACGCCGCGACAGCCCGTTGAAGTCCTTCAGGTCGTCGCCGCCCACGCGTTGCGACACCAGCCCGACGATAGCGAACGCGCCGATATTGGTGAACATATACGTGGCGATGTAGAAGATCACGGCGGCGATGGCGGTCGGCAGGGCGTCGGTCAGTTCGCCGCGCGTTGCGGCGTAGCCCAATGCAGTCACGCCGATCATGATATAGCCGGCCTGCGCGACGCTCGAATAAGCCAGCATGCGCTTGACGTTCGTCTGCGTGATCGCCAGCAGGTTGCCCAGGAACATGGTCAGGATGGCGATCGGTTGCATCATGGCTACCCACACCAGCGAAGCCGGCGTCTGGAACTGCGGCATGGGCGAGAAGACATACAGCAGGAAGCGGATCAGGATGGCAAACCCGGCGGCCTTGGAGGCGGTGCTGATAAAACCCGTGACGGGGGTCGGCGCGCCTTCGTACACATCGGGGGCCCAGAAATGGAACGGCACGGTCGTAGTCTTGAAGGCGAACCCGACGACGACCAGCAGCAGCGCAAATACCGCCATCATCGAGGATGCCCCGGGTTGCAGTTTCACAATGGCCGTCGCGATATCCTGGTAACCGGTGTGGCCGCTCAACCCGTACACCAGGCTCAGCCCGTACAGCATGATCGTGGAGGCGACCGCGCCGAAGATGAAGTACTTGATGCCCGCCTCGGCGCTGCGCGGCGTGTCGCGCATGAACCCGGCCAGCAGATAGAGGGCCATGCTGGAGGTCTCGGTGGCGAGATAAAGCAGGATGATGTCATTGGACGCCGCCATCAGGCACATGCCCATGGTGGCCAGGATGATCAGCGCGTAGAACTCGCCGCCGGCCTTGACCGGCCGGAAATCGATCGATGCAAGACAGGTCAGCGCGCCCGCGACGATGAAGATGGCGTCGAACACGTATGCGAACAGATCGTTGCGCACCATGCCGCCCAGCAGCAGCGTGCTTTTCTGCGCCGGCGGCGCGAGCACCGCGGACAGGACCATCACCGCCAGCATTCCAAGCGCCGACAGCAGGCCGAGTGCGCGCCGGTTCATGCTGGGCAGTTTGAGAAAGTCCAGCGACAGGATGAAAAACGCCCAGATGGTCAGGCCAATCTCTGGCGCAACCGCGAGTAATTCCGATGGATTAAATGGATTGTCGAACATATCTCCGTTTGCCCGTTTGTTAGCCTGTGCAGAATCAGCCGCCGACAGCGCCCAGCGCCTTCACAATCAGTTGCACGCCGCTTTGTACGACCGCCATGACCGTGTTGGGCATCAGGCCGACCACGATCAGAACTCCCGACATAAACACGATAGCGACTTTTTCCAGCGCGTCGAGTCCCGGCAGGCGCTGCCATTCCGGATTGGCGGGCTCGGTAAAGTACACGCGGTAGACCGCGCGCAAAGTCCACGCGGCGGTGATGAGGACGACCAGGACGCCGGCGATGGCGATATAGCCGTACCACCAGTTCAGCGCGCCGGGGACGATCATGCTGTTGGTCTGCGCCGCCTGCCACAGCCCCATGAAGATCTGTATTTCCGCCGGAAAGCCCGGCAACCCCGGCATGCCCATAGCCGTCAGCGCCGCGATCACAAAACCGACTGCCGCCAGCGGCATGATGCGCACAAAGCCGTTCAATTCGTCGATATTGCGGTTATGCGCCCGCCCGTATACGATGCCGACCAGCGCGAACATCAGGCCGGTCATGACGCCGCCGGCGAACAGTTCCAACCCGGCGCCGTTCAGGCCGAACTCGTTCAGCGCCGTGATGCCCAGCAGCACCAGGCCGAGGTGGCTCACGGAGGCGAATCCCACGATGTACTTGAGGTCTTTCTGGTTAAACGCGATCAACCCGGCGTACAGCACGTTCGCCAGCGCCAGGAATACCACGACGGGCAGGAAATACTTGGCTGCTTCGGGCATCAACTGCACGCCGAAACGCAGCGCGGCATAAGCGCCGGTCGCCTTCAGCACGCCGCCGTGCAACATGGATACTGCCGTCGGCGCCGCGGCGTAGCCGTCGGGCGACCAGTTGTGCAGCGGCCACAGGCTGGCCAGCACGCCGAACCCGACGAAGATCGCCAGGAACCACGGGCGCACCTGCTCGAACTGCGCCGCCGGCATGTTGCGGACGCCCTCGGACAGCTTCAGGAAGTCAAAACTCGCGCCGGCCTGGAAATACACCACCAGCAGGCCGACGATCGCCACCAGCGAGCCGACGAACAGGTAAATCGTCAGCTTCATGGCGGCATATTCGCGCCGCGTGCTGCCCCAGCCCGCGATGAGCACATAGACGGGGAACAGCACCATTTCGTAGAAGATCAGGAACAGGAAGATGTCCAGCGACATGAATGCGCCGAACACGCCGGAAACCAGCAGCAGCAGATACGCGAAGAACGAGCGGGGGCGGTCGTTATCGCGCCACGACACCAGCACGGCGCCGAACAGGACGATGCCCGTCAGCAGCAGCATCGGCGCGCTGAACCCGTCCACCCCGACGTGATAGCCGATCCCCAGCGAGGGAATCCAGTCGAATTGTTCGGTGAACTGGAAACCGCCCAGGTCGCGGTTATAGCCGATGAACACCAGGAACGACAGCAGCAGCGACAGGAACGCAGCGGCGGCCGCGACCGTCTTGATGGCGTCGGTGCGCTCCTTCGGCAGTATCGCGATGATCACCGCGCCGATCACCGGCGAAAGCATGATCAGTGTGAGAACCGGAATTGAAAATGTAGTTGTAACCATGTCTATTCAGCCTGGATTATTGGAACAGTCGCACCACGCCGACATTGATCAGGTTAAGGACAAGCGACGGGTAAATCCCCAGAACCAGCATCGCAACCATCAGCGGCGCGACGGCCAGGATTTCCGGAATATTGATGTCGGGCAACCTGTGGTGGCGCCATTCCTCGCCTAGCGGCCCGTGCAGCACCTTTTGCAGCGCCTTCAGAATATAGATGCCGGTCACCAGCAAACCGGCCATCGACAGGATGGTCAGCAGCGTGAAGGCCGGCCAGGCGCCCCGCGTCACCATGAACTCGCTGACGAAGCCGGACAGGCCGGGCAGGCCAAGCGACCCAATTGAGCAGAAAAGCAGGATGCCTCCGTACAGCGGCATGATCGACCACAGGCCGCCGTACTTCGTCAGGTCGCGCGTGTGCGAGCGCTCATACACCACGCCGACCAGCGCGAACATGGCCGCCGACGACAGGCCGTGCGTAACCATCTGGAATACCGCGCCGCTGGCGGCGATATTCGCGTCCAAACCCGTCACGGCTTTGCCGCCAAAGTACAGCGCTGCCGAGGCCACGCCGAGTGCGACGAAACCCATGTGGTTGATCGACGAGTAAGCCACCAGCTTCTTGAAGTCATTCTGGCCCCACGCGGCGAACGCGCCCAGCACGATGCTGACAAAGGCCAGCACCGCCAGCACCGGCGCAAACTGCGCGGCGGCGTCCGGGAACAACGGGATAACCAGGCGCAGGAATCCATAACCGCCCAGCTTGAGCAAAATGCCGGCCAGCATCATCGAACCGCCCGTGGGCGCTTCGGTGTGCGCATCGGGCAGCCAAGTGTGGAACGGCCAGATGGGCAGCTTGAGCGCAAACGCGAGGCCAAAGGCGAAGAAGGCAACGCCCTTCCAGATATCCGGGTTCTGCACCAGCAGGTTAACCTGGTTCGCGCCGGTGAAGGGACGCCCCGCCGGCGAGAACAGGTACACGATGTCGAAGCTCTTCGAGGCCAGCCCGACCACCTGGATTGCCAGCAGCATGCCCAGGCTGGCGGCCATGGTGTAGAGGATGAACTTGAACGAGGCGTAGCGCTTGTTCAAGCCGCCCCACTGGTTGATCAGGAAGAACATCGGCACCAGGCTGAACTCGAAGAACAGGAAGAAGAGAATCAGGTCGAGCGAGACGAAACAACCGATGACCGCTGCTTCCAGCAGGAAGAACAGCGCGAAGAAGGCTTTCACCCCTTTCTGGATCGACAGCGACATGAGCATGGACAGCGGGGTGAGCAGCGCGCACAGCACGATCAGCGGGATGCTGATGCCGTCCACGCCGACGTGGAAACTGGAGTTGATCTGCGGAAACCAGGTGGCCTGCTGTTCAAACTGGAAACCCGCCTGCGCCTGGTTATAGCCCGCCCACATCACGATGGACAGCGCCAGCGGGATGAGGCTGAAGGCGATGGAACCCCACTTGATCAGGCGAGGTTGATCCGCAGGCGCAAGTAAAACCAGCAGCATGCCGACGACCGGCGCAAGCACCAGCAGGGGAAGGATATTGCTTAATATGAAATCCATGATTCAGAACCTCACTCCGTTCGCTATTGCGCCAGCACCACAAGGAAGAACACCATCAGGACGACTGCGGCGATAAGCGCCGAGAGCAGGTAGTTCTGCACCTGCCCGCTCTGCAACTCGCGCCCCTCGCGTCCGATGCTGCGAACCGTGTTGCCGATCAGGTCGGAACCGCCGGTGATGACCACGCGGTCGAATTCCCGCAGGCCGCGCGCGATGACGACGCCGGCCTTATACACGCCCTCCAGGAACCAGTCGATGACGCCTTTGTCCACGATGCGCGTGTAGTTGTCCGCGATGGCCTGCAGCGGGTTGATGAAGATGGCGCGGTACAACTCGTCGAAGTACCAGCGGTTGTGCAGGAACTTGAACAACCCGCCCAGCTTCTCGACCGGGTCCGCCTGGCCGGCCTGCAGGGGCTTCTGGCCATAGACCAGCCAACCCAGCCCCAGGCCGCCCAGCGCGACAACCAGCGAGGTGAGCAGCGGTATGGCATTGAAGTGCACGGCCTCTTCTTTGAAGGCTTGCAGTTCGACCAACTGCGTCGCGGCGAAGTTCTTCAGCCAGCCGGCCGCGGAACCGAACAGCGGGCCAAGCACCGGGAAGTCCGGCGGCACGCTGACAAAGCCGAAGAAGATGGCAAATACCGCCAGCACGATCAGCGGGAAGGTCATGGTTGGAACCGACTCGGTCGCATTGGCGGCCGCCTCGGTGCGGGGCTGCCCAAAGAAGGTCAAGCAGATCTGCCGGCCGATATAAAACGCCGTGAGCAGCGCGGACACCGCCAGCACGATAAAGACGAGCGACGAAATCCAACTGCCCTGGGTCAGGCCGTGAAAGGCGTCCGCCAGGATTTCATCCTTGCTCCAGAAGCCCGCCGTGATGAGCGGGAAGCCGGCCAGCGCCAGCCCGCCCGCCAGGAACGCCAGGAATGTGATGGGCATGCGTTTGCGCAGGCCGCCCATATTGCGCATATCCTGCGCGTCGAATTCCGGCTGCGGCGTTTCGTCTGCCGCGTGCGCGTGCTCGCCAGCGTGCGCTTCCGCATGCTCGTGCCCGTGGGCGTGTTCGTGCCCGTGTTCCACGCCGTGGATCACCGAACCGGAACTCAGGAACAGCAGCGACTTGAAGAAGGCGTGCGCCAGCAGGTGGAACACGGCCGCAGTGTACGCGCCGATCCCCACCGCCGCCACCATGAAACCGAGCTGGCTGATGGTGGAGAATGCCAGCACGCGTTTGATGTCGTATTGCGCCACGGCGATTGTCGCGCCCATGAAGGCGGTGATCGCGCCGATGACGCCGACGACGATGAAAGCCGGATTATCGCGGCCGCCCGCCTGCAACAGCGGGAAGAAACGCAGCAGCAGGAAAATGCCGGCGCTGACCATCGTGGCGGCGTGGATCATCGCGCTGACGGGTGTGGGGCCTTCCATAGCATCGGGCAACCACACGTGCAGCGGGAACTGCGCGCTTTTGCCCACCGTGCCGCCGAAGATCAGAATCGCGATGAGGCCGGCGGCCGAAATGCCCAGCCCCAGCACGGCCGGCGTTCCCGCCAGCGTGGCGAGCACTTTCCCGTCGTGCAGAACGCTGAAGAAGTTCAGCGTGCCGGTCTGGGTATACAGATAGACGATGCCCAGCAGCAACAGCATGTCGCCCACGCGGGTGGTCATGAAGGCTTTGACCGCCGCTTTGTAGGCCGAAGGTTTGCGGTAAAAGAAGCCGATCAGCGCGTACGAGCAGAAGCCCATCAACTCCCAGAACACGAACAGCATCAGCAGGTTGTCGGACACGACAAATCCCATCATCGACCCGCCGAACAGGCTGAGGAAAGCGAAGAAGCGCGCGTAGAGCGGATCGGAGGCCATGTAGCCGATGCTGTAGATGAAGATCAGTGTGCAGGTCAGCGGCACCATGAACAGGAACGTCGCGCCGAGCGGGTCAACCGCCACGCCGATGTCGAAGGTGCTGTCGCCGGTGGGCAGGAAGCGGTACGGGACGCCGCGGATGGGGGCGCTGCCCAGGTCGGGCATGCCCAGCGCGTTGAACAGCACGATAAAGGACAGGACGAGTGAGGCCAGCATCGCCAGCACGGCGATGGTCGAACTGGTCTGGCGGTTGCGATTGGTGAATAAGGCGATGACTGCGAATGACAGCAGGGGAGGCAGCGGCGCCAGCCAGGTAAGCGTACCAAGAAGTTCTTTGGTCATGGCATTACAGTTTCAATGAATCGATTTTCTCCGGGTCAACGCTGCGGGTGTTGCGGTATACCGAGATGATCAGCCCCAGGCCTACGGCTGCTTCCGCCGCCGCCACGACGAAGATGAATGCGGCAAACGCGAGGCCGGCCGTCGATTTCGGCGTTACATAGCGCCAGAAGGCGATCAGGTTGATGTTGACGGCGTTCAGCATCAGTTCCACGCCCATCAGCATGGCGATAGTGTTCTTGCGCGCCATCACGCCATACAGCCCGATGCAGAATAATGCCGCGGAAACAATCAGATACCAGAAAAGCGGAATTCCATTTAACATCGTTCGTACACCATCCTCAATGCTTCTCAGTCGCCATGCTGTTGTCGGGCAACGGAAGCTCTTCCTGCACCGGCTGGTCCGTGTCGGAACCGATATCGTCGGCGGCGGCTGCGGCGCGCTCGGCGGCCATATCGCGGCTGCGCCGTTCACGCGCCACCCAGATGGCGCCAACCATGGCCACCAGCAGCAGCACGGCGCCCAGCAGGAACGGCACGGCATACTGGTTGAAGCTCACCAGCCCGCGCCCCAGGTCGCCGATAACGGTCGCCGACGTCGCCGCAGGTCCGTTCGGATCGGACCACTGCACGTTGCCGAACTCGCGCCCGCGGATGATAAGCGCCGCCGGGCCGAGCAGGATGGCCGCGATAATAAAAATCGCGGCTGCTACGACTGCGGCCGCGATCCATTGCGAGTTCCCCCGCGCCGACGTGATCACGTCGCGCGTAAGCATGACGGCGAAGATGAACAGAATCGAGATCGCGCCGATATAGATCATCACCTGCACGGCGGCGAAGAAACCGGCGTCCAGCAGCACGTAGAACCCCGCCACGCCGAAGAATGACACGACCAGGAATAACGCCGCATGAAACAGGTTGCGCGTCGTGACGACCAGGACGGCCGAGATCAGGACGACCAGCGCAATCACGATGAATAGAATCTGTTGAATGGTCAGTATCATTGCGCCACCGCCTTGGCCGCAACAAGCATATTCTGAGCGCGGCGCTTCTCCAGGTCTTCCGCCTCCACCAGGCGCATCTGGCGCGCATGCCGGGCGACGATGCCGAGAGCCGACAGCAGCACCACCCCATTCGAGACGAACAGGATCAGCGCCTGCATGCCCGGGGACACGGCGATGCCGCCGTTCGCCGCCGCCAGCGCCGGGTCCGCCACAAACACCTTCGCCAGCACCATGACGAGGATCACGTTGACGATGGACATGGGGACAAGGAACTTCCAGTTAAAGCTCATCAACTGATCGACGCGCACGCGCGGGAGCGTTCCGCGCAGCCACATCAGCACCGTGAACACCGCCGCCGCTTTGAGCAGCAGCCAGATGTAAGGGGGCAGCACCGGCCCGGCATACCCGCCCAGGAACAGCACCGCGAACATGATCGAGACGGCCAGCGCATTCACGTACTCGCCCAGGAAGAACAGCGCGAACTTCATGCCGCTGTACTCGACGTGGAAGCCGGCCACGATTTCCGACTCGGCCTCCAGCAGGTCGAAGGGCGAGCGGCCCGTCTCGGCGATGCCGCTGATCAGAAAGATGAGCGCGGAAAGAGGCAACATCAGGATGAAGGGTATGCCGTGCGCGCCGTTGGCGAGGGTCTGGCGCTCGACGATGTCCACCAGGCTCATGGAGCCGGACAGCATGACCACGGGCAGCACGTTCAGCAGCATGGGCACTTCATAGCCCACCAGTTGCGCGACGGTGCGGAAGGCGCCCAGCAGCGAATACTTGTTGTTGCTGCCCCAGCCGGCCATCATAATCGCGATGGTGCTGCCGGAACCCACCGCGATCACATAGAGCACGCCGATGTTCAGATTGGCGCCGACCACGCTGGGAGCAAACGGAATCACAGCGTAAGTCAGCAGCGCGAATACCGCGATCACCAGCGGCGCCAGGTTATAGACCCAGCGATCGGCCGTCGCCGGCGTGGTGTCTTCCTTGGTGAACATTTTGACGCCGTCGGCCAGCGGCTGCAGCACGCCGTAGGGACCGGCCTGGTTGGGGCCGATGCGGTCCTGGATGCGGGCGACGATCTTGCGTTCGGCGTACGTCATCGCCATGAACGCGACGGCGCAGAAACCGCAGATCACGAACGCCGCAATGAACATGACGACGATCTCCGACAGCGCGCCCGCGCCGAGCAGACTCGTAATCAGCCCGGCGACGGCGTCGCCAACAATCTTCAGGATGTTATTGATTACCTCAAAGACTGACATGTGCACTCCAGGTTTTGCGCCTTATCGCGCGGCGCGTGAAGTCTGTCTGACAAGAACAACCCCGCACAGTAGCGCGAGGTTCTGGGAATCCGACCGGAGACTGACTCTGAATCTCCAATCGCTAATCTCCAATCGCTAATCTCTAATCTCCAATCTCCAATCCCTGCTCTTCTACCATCAGTCCCACTGCAGCACGCCTTTGCGCCACGCATACAGCAGCGAACCGAGCAGGATCAGGATGAACAGCGAGAGGATGCCGACGGCGTACAAGGGCAGCGAGTTATAGGCGACGGCAAAGGGAAAGAGGAAGACGCCGCCGACGTCGAACAAAACGAAAATAAGGGCAAAAATATAGTACTGCGCGCGAAACTGCACCCAGGCATCGCCGACCGTCTCCATGCCGCACTCATACGTTTCCAGTTTGGCTTTGCTGGGTTTCTTGGGCCGAAGTAACGCTGCGCCAACCAGGGCGACGCCCATCATCAGGACGGCGGCCACCATCATCACTGCAACAAAAGTAAAATCCGTTCTCATCCCTACCACCTTTCGACCAACACCCTCGTCTCATGCGCGCGCGTAGCGCCTGCGTCCACAAACAAGGGGTTGTTTGCGACGAACTTCACAAACAGGCGGATTATAGCGGAAGCGGATACAGCGTGCAAGGAAAAACCGAGCCTATGGAAAGCCCCACGTGAAACGATACAACCTCATGCGCGGGCAATGGATGAATAGGTGACCCACGATGCATGTGTTTATCACGCCCGTATATGGCAGTTACGAGCTTCGCATTTTCTACCCGCCAACTACGGTAAGTTTCTGGGCTTGATAGAAATCATAAAACATTCCGCGCTGCGCAACCAACTCCTGCGGCGCACCTGTCTCGACCACCCGCCCTTTATCTAAAACGAGAATACGGTCAGCCCCCATCACCGTGGCGAGGCGGTGCGCCACGACAATTGTCGTTCGTCCTTCTCGCGCCTTCTCGAACGCCCGCCGGAACTTCAACTCAGTAAGTGCATCAAGCGCAGAAGTCGCCTCATCCAATAGTAAGATGCCGGGCTGTCTGAGCAATGCACGTGCAATAGCTAAGCGCTGGCGTTCACCGCCGGATATTGACATACCTCGCTCACCAACAACCGTATCCAGCCCTTGTGGTAGTGAATTGATGAAGTCCGAGAGCTGCGCTGTCTCGACTGCCATCTCGACCTCCTGCTGGAGTGGGAGCGTTGGGTAGGCAAGATTGTCGCGGATGCTGTTATTCCAAAGGAACACTTCCTGTGGGACCCACCCTATGCAACTGCGTAATTCGTGAAGTGATAGTTCGCACAGGTCCACGCCGTTTATTAGGATGCGCCCACATTGTGGTGTGTATAAACCAAGGAGCAGGTCAATGATGGTGCTCTTCCCCCCACCGCTCGGTCCAACCAGCCCGATAAACTCCCCCGGTTTGACGTGGAATGATACGTCCTCTACCCCTGCGTCCCCACGCCCATACTTGAAGGTCACATCATCAAATTGGATGCTGGGACTGGTGTGGATAGTCAATGGCTGTCCAGTCTGACGCTCTGGTATCGCGGCAAATAGCTCATCCAGTTTCTCAGCATCGGCTTTGAACTCGGCGCTACTCATCTGGGTTCTGAATACCACGGCCAGTGCGTTGTAAGCCCGTGGCACATATACGATGAACGCCACCAATTCACCCATCCCCATGTGACCGCCGATGATTTCAAACGCGCCGAAGCCAAGTATGACGGCCAGTAGCATGTTAGTCGCAAAGTCCGTCGCCAGGCTTATGAAAAACTTGTTGATGACCAAGATTCTTATTTTGTTATCGCGTATCTGCTTCACCCAGTCTGCCCAACGGGGCTTCTCGCGAGTACTGCCATTGAGTGCGCGTACAGTACGGAAGCCGGCAATAGCTTCAACCAGATACGACATAGCCCCGTCCAAGATACTTCGCCCCTGTCGGACAACAGACAGCCCACGACGTCGAGCGACTTCTGCGATGACAAAGATCATGGGCACAGCAATCAGAGCAACGAGCGTCAGTCTCAGGTTGAGAAACGCCATTGCCACAACATTGGCAATCACCGTAATGGCGCTGGCTGTCAATGGCAACAATTGCTCACCGATATACACCTCACCAATCCTGCCACAGCCCACGGTAAGGCGCTGGACAATTTCGCCGGATTTGAAGCGCTCAAATTCGTTGACCTGGACCCGCATGAGGTGCTCGTAACTACGCTGGCGCAACACACGCGAGACTTCCTGTCCGATTTGGCCGTGCTGGTAATTCTGTAGTGCAACCAACCCTTGCGCCATCACTGGAGAGACGACCATGCCAATGAGCAGCCAGGTTATCAGCGATGTGTCGCCAACGGGGATGGCCTTGTCAATGAGCAAACTGAATAGATAGGGTGTGAGAGCCGTAATACCAGCCGATAGCACCATAAGCCCAAGTGCAAGAGAAATGTTGAGGGCTCGACATCGCAACTCCTGGAACACAATGGATATAGTGACACTAGCATTCTTTCCCATGGCTCTCCTGTGGTCGACAAAGTGATCGAGTGATCAGAGGCGGACACCAAATATAAGACCGCGTGCGCAGTTGTCAAACCGACCGCCCATGTGTCAGCAATTCGCAATTTACACTCCCTACATGGACACGCATCATATCTATAACTGCGTGTCGTCATCGTCATGCCCGATCGATCGGGCATCCAGTACGTACTACACGCCAGATCACGGTTATGGGAGGATGCGACATGGATTCCCGCTTCCACGGGAATGACGGAAAGTAGCACACAACCTGCTAGTTTTCGCCAAATATAGAATTGCTGCCCATGCACCAATCCTGCAGCAGGTCAGTACTAGCCGGTCACTCAAGCAAATAAACATCCGTCTTGAGCAAGAAGGCGGATGCTTTATCTCTGTCTGACCGTTACGGGATCGCTTCCTGCGTCCACGGCAACACATCCACCGTCACACCGCCCACAGCCAGTTCCCAGTGCAGATGCGGCCCTTCGCTGCGGCCGGTGTTGCCTGTATAGGCGATCACCTCGCCCACGTCAACCATCTGCCCCACCTTGACGAGAGTTTTCGACAGATGGCAATACATGGTAAACACGCCCCGGCCATGATCGATGATGATGGCCGTCCCGCGCACCTTAAAGTTCTGCACGGCGGCCACGCGCCCCGGCGCGGCGGCGTGCACCGGCGTTCCGACCGGCGCCAACAGATCGGTGCCGCTGTGGTATGTGTGCAGGATGCCGCCGTTGAAACTGCGCCGCGCCCCATAGTACGACACAATCCGGCTGCCCGGTACGGGCAACTGCAACGGGCCGTGCCAGTACTGCGTGGGCGTCCACTGGCTCTCGATTTCCTGCAGTTGATCGGCCTCGTCCAGATTGACCTGCGGATCGAGCAGGGGAACCAGGCGCTGGATGATGGTCAGGTTTTCATACCCGAAACCGCCCGCCGCGATCTGGATGCGCCCGCTGACTTCAGAGGCCGCGCCGGATGCGGCGATGGCGTGCAATGTCACCGAGTAGACGCCGGGGTCCTGCAATGCGCCCACTCCGGTCAGCGCCACATAGGCCCCTTCCTGCGCGACGAAGCGCAGCGTGCGCCCGGCAAAGGTGCCGGCGATGGCGGCCAGGTTGTCGGATGCCGTCACCCGTATGGAAACTACGTCGCCCTGGCGCGGCGCCGGCGGAGAAACCACGATGCTGTTAAACGGCTCCGGCAGGTTGGTGGTGACGCTCGACTGCGGAATGCGCAGCAACTGCCCGACGATCAGGCAATCCGCGCAGGCCAGCTTGTTGGTCTCGCGCAACAGATAGGGCGAGATGCCGTACTGCGCCGCCAGGCTGGTGAGCGTCTCTCCGCTGGCGACGCGGTGCAGGCGGATATGCTCAGAAACCGGCGCCGGCAGGTTCACCTTCTGACCCGCCACCAGCAGGTAGGGTTGCGTCAGATCGTTGCGCTGGGCCAGATCGCTGACCAGGAAGCCGGATTGCGCCGCCAGCGATGCCAGCGATTCGCCCACAGCGACGACGTGCACCAGCGGGTTGCCCGATGCCAGCGGCACCCGCGACGGTGTGGGCATGGGGGTGGCTACCACTACAACGGTCGGCTGATAGATATCCGCCGTGGCTTCCGCCGCCGGCGGCGGGTTCTGGGCCTGCGCCCGGCGCGCGCCCGGAAGCTGTATACACAACAGCAGGCCGAACAGGATAATCAGCCAGGCCCGCCCGCGACTCTTTTTCTCAATCACTTACACGCGCTCCCAATAACGCTCGCCGCCAGTTTCAGCGATATATTCTCTCACCAGAGCCGGCATCGCCTGCGCATCGCCAAATACGGCAAACAACTGCGATTTATAACACGCAATCGCGGAAATGCGCGCGTCAATCTCGGCGGGTGCCAGTTCGATCAGAGTCGACCGCCACGCATCCGGGTCGTTCAAAAGCCGCGCCAGCGCATCCGAGTCTTTCTGCGCATACGGGTAATCCTCATAATAGACGATGCGGTCCAGGCTGCACAATTGCTCGACTGCGCGGCGGACGATGATATGGTCGACGTGACCGCCCGCCGTGAGGGGGCAGTAGACGCGCGCAGGACTGTACGACGCCAGCAGTTCTTCCAGTTTTTCGACCAGCGCCGGGTATTGAGTTTGCCAGTCCAGCGGGTGAACTTCGCCCCCCATGAACCCCTTGCCTTCATATAACGGCCGGCCGGCCGCATCGCAGCGGTAGATGGCGTCCAGCAGACCCATGTGCACATAGGCGACATTGAGCATGGCCGCCACGCGATCATCCTCCTGGCAGCGATAGAGGTACGGCTGATCGCCCAGTTGCCACTGGTCGTGTTCGTGCAGCGCTGCCGGCGAGAGCGGCAGCCCGCGCGGCGCATCCGCCGTGCAGACAGACGCCGCTACGACTTCATCGCCCGCTTGAGACAGACGGTGCATGTAGCCCCCGCACGACAGCGCAATATCGTCCAGATGTGGGGAGATGAACAGATGTGTCAATGCGTTTCAGTTTCGGATGATGACCAGAGTGCCAATATCCGCCCAGCTATAGAGCGTGGCTGCATCTTTCGTGTTCAGAATGATACAGCCAAAGGACGCCGGGCGACCCAGCAGACCCGCCCACAGCTTGACGCCGCGCCTGTTGATCGGCAGCGCGTGGATGCCATTTTCGACGTTGCCCACATTGTAAATGCCCAACCACGATGGCATGCGCAATTGCCAGATGCTTGACCAGGCTTCCGGTATCTTGGATTGCACCCTGAATACGCCCGGTTTGGTGGCGCGGTTAGGCAGGCCGGTGCTGACCACATAGGAGAAAACCTGTTTGCCGTTTTCATACACCCACATGTGCTGCCTGGCGATGCTGATATAGATGACCTTGCCGGGCGCGCTGACCGGCCCGGCCTGCTCGGACGCAGTCTGTGCCAGCGCCGGATGCGCCGGCGTCATGAGATCAAAGGAAAATAAAGACGACACAAAGAGAACGCTTAGAACAGCAGCACACAAACTTCGACGCTTCATAGCCTCATCCTCTGATAACTTGAATGCCCCCCGTCGCGGGCGCCACAAAATGCGGCGACCTGTGTGACCGCCCCCATAAACAATTGGCGTTATTGTACCCCCTGTTGCACTTAGAGTCATCTGAGAAGATGTCAGACTTCTCGGAGAAGTCTGACATCTGTGTGCCTCTTACACCTCCGGCTCCAGGGAAAATGTGAGGGGATAGTCCTCCAGGCGCGCGGCGAAATGCGCCTTGGCGACCAGCGTCTCGGCTTCACGTTTGGGGCGCGTCACCACGTGCGCCCGCCCGGTGACGTGCGCCGTCATGGCGACGTGCTCGGCAATCTCAGCGGACAGCTTGAAGATGCTGGTCAGGACATTGATCACGAAGTCGAAGGGCGTCACGTCGTCGTTGTGCACGATCACGCGCCAGGGCGGCTCAAGCGCCACTGCCTCTTCGGTCGTGGCCTGGATATCGGGGGCGGCGACTCTACTGGCAGTCATATCAATCGGCCACGGCAGGCACACAGGCATCCGGGGCAGGCACACAGGCCTCCCCAGGGCAGGCACACAGGCCTGCCCGTACGCGCGAGCCCACTCGTCAACCTGAACGTTAGTCCAGACCCCGGCGCTGACGCGAATGGGTATCCACAATTCATCTGTGAAATCCGTGTAATCCGTGGTTTGTACATCCTCATAATCAGCGGTTCAACCCGTATAGCGCCTCCAACCCGCGCCAGACATCATCGCGCCAGGATGGGTAATTGTGGCCGCCGCTGTATTCGCGGTAGGTCACATCATACCCCCGCGAGGCCAGCAGATCGTGCATGCGCCGGTTGCACTCCAGCAACCCCTCGAAGCGCCCCGCATCCATCCAGACACGCAGCGGTTTCGGGTTGCACTGTCTCAACAGTTCGAAGATGACCAGGTCGCGGTTCAATACGCTAAAAGCCCCGGACTGGCTGAGCACGCTGCCGAAGACATCGGGCGTGCGGTAAGCGGCGTAGAGCGCCATCGCCCCGCCCATCGAAGCGCCCATCACCCCATAGGCGCCCGGCATCCGCCGCGCATCCAGCAGATTGAGGCGATCGCGCGCGAACGGCGCGACGATATCCGTCAGGAAGCCCACCGTGCTGTCGCTGCAGGCATATTCGACGAATCGCGCCGCCGCGCTGTTATCCACCAGCGCCAGCGCGACCGGGCGGATGCGCCCCTGCGCGATCAGGTTATCGACGATGTTGGGCAAATGGACGCGGCGCAGGTAGTCCGGGCCGTCCAGCACCACCAGCAGCGGGCAGGGTTCAGCCACGGGCGGCTGATACAGGTAAAGCGAACGCCGCGTCCCCACGATGAGGTCGCCCGCTTCTACGGCGTAGCGCGTGACGCTGCCGTGCAGCGTGGCGCGCTGGCGGTGCGCCAGGGCAAGCGGCGCCGCATCGGGCATATAAAAGAAACTGTTCGTATCGCCCATGCCATTGGGAACCGTGTTGGGGTTCAATGGGTCCGGCAGCGGCTTGCCGTTGACGACGAAGCTGTATTCCACGTAGGCATCGCGGGGCAGCGCCAGCGTATAGGCCCACAAACCATGCTCAACCTCGCCCGGCCACAGCGGATCGCGCGGCCCGGCGCCGTCGGCAGCGCACCAGTCGTTGAAGTCGCCGATGAGCTGGGGTTGTGTCCGGCCCCGCCAGATGAAGGTGGCCTCGCTGCGCGCGGCGTCGATCAACGGCGCACCCGCCTGTCTGGCCCGACTGATCAATTCATGTTCCATAGATCACAAAATGCGGACAACCTTGCGAAGGCCGATGAGCCTCGCAAGGTTATACAATAGACGTTATAAGAAATAAAGTTTTCGCTCACCGTCGTACTGCACGCTTGCGGTGGCGGATTCGCAAATTGTGTAAACCTGTAGCTGTTTCCATGAAACGATCCGAGCATTCTATACGCGTGTTGCG